>VEPF01000218.1:0-3387 GCA_012027055.1 Gemmatimonadota bacterium
GGCGCTCACCCGCCAGCAGCGCGACCTCGCCCCGCCGCAACGGGCCTGCCGGCTGGGCCGCCGCCGCGCGCCGCGCCCGCGCCAGCACCATCCAGCCCTCGTAGCGCGTGACCACCCGCGGTGGCGATTCCGGGTGCATCCGGATCCAGTGGTTCAGACCCTGGGCATAGGCGTCCAGCAGCCGCTTTCCCGCTGCCGGCTCCCGTGCGTACTCCGCGCGCGCCAGCGTTTCCACCTGGAACGCTGCCCGCACCAGGTCGTCGGCCAGGTACTGTTCGCCGTAGTAGTACGCGGCTCGGCCCAGCGCTTCGATGTAGCCCTCTTCCACCTCCCCAAAGCCATCCTCCGCCATGGCCCACGCCGCGCCGAACACCGCCGCCGCATCCGACCGCGCTACGATGTGCGGCACCCCCCAGGCGTCCCGCTCGATGACCGCGTCATCCGCCAGCCGCCTCGCTTCATCCCCGGTGATGTGCCGTAGCTGATGTCCCAGGCTGGAGCAGCCGGCCAGCAGCAGGGCGGGCAGCAGTGCGCTTGCGGACCTTCTTCTCATCGGAGCCTGCTGAAGACCGGGGCTGGCAGCCCAGTTCGATCGCGCGCGGAACCGTCGCGGCACCAGGTCGGCGCTGGGCCGGTCATGGTGTGCCCGGGTGCCGCCGGGAGCAGCCCTAACGTAAGCGCGCCGGCCGGGCTGTTGAAACCCCGGGTGGCCGCGCGCGTAGTGTCCCCTGAGACAACCACCGAGGGAGCAGACAGATGTCAACGATGAGTTCCAGGCTGGTCACCGGCGGCATTCTGGCCATCATCGGCCTGATCACGCTCAAGGTCGTGATGTTCCTGGTCGGCGGGACCATCGCGATCTTCGCGCTGCTGTTCAAGCTGTTGCCGATTCTGCTGCTGGTCTGGATCGGCTGGAAGATCATCAAGCGCGTCGGCCGGCCGGCTCACCCCGAGAGCTAGGGCCTGCGCCCGGCGCGGGCGTGCTACGCTCCTGTTGACGGACCGGCCGTGCCCTGCCCGGCACACCCGGCCCCGCGGGTTGCGGACCGCGGGGCCGTGTCGCATCCATGCGGTGCCGTTCGTTCTATAGCGTGACTGGTGACACCGTACCACGCCGGAATCGCCGCATGCGCCGAGCGCTCTGGCTGGCCGCCCTGCTGGCGGCCGCCTGCGACAGCCCGTCAGAGCTGGATGACCGTTGGGCCGATCCCGCCAGGATCGTGTTTGCCAGCGCGCTGAACGTCGATCTCGGCCAGATGAACCGCACCAATTCCGGTCTGTACTGGCAGGACCTGAAGCCCGGCGAGGGCGATACTGCCCGGGTCGGCGACCAGGTGCGCGTGCACCTCACGGGCTGGCTGCCGGACGGGACCGAGGTCCAGACCACCCGCGGCGGCGAGCCCATCGAGTTCAAGCTCGGATATGGGCTGGTGATCCGCGGCTTCGATGAAGGCATCGTGGGGATGCGCGTCGGCGGAATCCGCAAGCTGGTGGTCAAGCCGGACCTGGCCTTCGGCAACACCGGGCGCGCCGCTGATGGCATTCCGCCGCTGGCTACGCTGGTGTACGACGTCGAACGCCGACCGCCCCTCGCGCAGTAGCCTGACCTCCGGCCTGCGAGAAGGGGGCGCGCTCCCGACGGAGCGCGCCCCCTTTGTCATTCGAGATATCGGCTGACCTACCCGATGTGCTTGGCCACCAGCTTGGTCATCTCGATCATGTCCACCTGCTTCTTGCCGTCGAACACCTTCTGCAGGTTCTCATCCGCCGTGATGGTGCGGCCCTTCTGCAGACCCTTCGCCTTGAGGTACTCCCACAGCTTCTTGGTGATCTCCGTCCGCGGCATCGGCTGCGCGCCGACCACTGCGCCCAGGGCGGCATCCGGCATCACCGGCTTCATGAACGCGGGATTCGGCGTGCGCTTCTTCGCCGGCTTCTTCGGAGCGGCCTTCTTCACGACCTTCTTGGCGGCCTTCTTCGGCGCTGCCTTCTTCACGGCCTTCTTGGCCGGAGCCTTCTTCACAACCTTCTTCGCCGGTGCCTTCTTCACGGCTTTCTTGGCTGCCTTCTTGGCCGGCGCCTTCTTCGCCGCCGGCTTCTTTGCGGACTTCTTTGCCTTGGCCATACAGGTCTCCGTCAAAGGTTGTTCTCAGCGCGGCTAGGCGTAGCACCTCTCCGGTGCGAACATTATGGAAGGATTCACGCTCTTGCGCAATGAATTCGTCGGCGAAAAACTCCGGCGTTTCGCAGAGGGAAAAACGCCTTGCCGCGCGCGTGCACCCCGGCGCTCACTGCTCGCCTTCGTTTCCCGGTTTCGCGAGCGGCGCGGGATCGACTCGGTCACGCCATCCCCGGAGGATCGGAATGCGAATACGGACCACGCTGACGGCACTGCTGCTGACCGGCTGCGTCCGGCCGGTGGCGGTGGTCACCAGCGAACCTGCGGCGGGCACCGCCCATGCCGACGTGCGCGACCTCTCCGGCCGGCTGCTCGGCCGCCTCACGCTCACGCCAGTGGCCGCGGGAACGGGCGTGCGGGGCACGCTCGAGGGACTGCCGCCCGGGCCGCACGCCCTCCACATCCACACGGTCGGCCAGTGCGTGCCACCCTTCACCACGGCCGGTCCGCATTTCAATCCCGAGAACGTGCGCCACGGCCTGGCCACGCCGCACGGCGGGCACGCGGGTGACCTGCCCAACGTGGTCGCGGGGCCGGACGGACGCGCTGTCGTCGACGTGAGCGCGCGCGCTCGGCTGGCTGGTGCCGCTGCGGTGCTCGACGCGGACGGGGCAGCCGTCGTCGTGCACGCCGCCGCCGATGATGGCCTGACGGACCCGGCCGGCAACGCCGGAGCCCGCCTGGCCTGCGGCGTGATCACCCGCTAGTGCGGTAAGCGAGCTCGGTGCCGAGCCGGACTTCGTCTCCGGGGGCGAGGTCCGACCGCAACCGCACGCCCGGCTCCAGCAGCAGGATCACGGTGGATCCCAGGTGGAAGGCCATCAGCTCCTCGCCCTTGCCGAAGACCGGAGACGGATCGTAGTGGCGATCATCGCCGCGCGCGCCGCGCCGGTTGCTGGCCCAGTTGGGCGCGCGCCACTCCTCGTCGAACACGGCTGAGATCCGGCCCACGTTGTAAGCACCCACGGCCACTACCGCGATCAGGCCGAGCGGGCCGTCGAGGTACGTGATCAGCCGCTCGTTGCGCGGGAAGAGGTCGCTCACGTGTTGCACGGACGGCTCGTTCACGGGCCAGAGCGCGCCCGGCACGTGGTGCGCGCGGCGCACCCGGCCCGCCGGCGGCGTGTGGATCCGGTGGTAATGGCGCGGGCTCAGATACAGGGTGATGAAAGAACCATCGCGGTACCGGCCCGCGAGCGCCGGATCGC
>VEPF01000218.1:3397-3775 GCA_012027055.1 Gemmatimonadota bacterium
TCGTAATCGCGCCCCTTCGCCTGCACCGCCCGCCCGGCGCGGACCGCACCCAGCTGTCCGACGATGCCGTCCACGGGTGCGATCGCACTGTCCACCGCCGGCGCGATGGGGCGGGCACCCGGCTTCAGCCGGCGGACGAACAGCTCGTTGATGGAACCGTAGTCGGCCAGCGGCCGTTCCGCTTCCGTCATGTCGATACCGAGCGCGCGCACCACCGTGCCGAGCACCCGCAGGCGCACGCGCGCCGGCAACCGCACATCCGCGACCTGGCCCAGGCCGCGGCTCAGGCTGGCTTGCGGGAGGAAGCGCAGCAGCGTCAGCAGCGCGCGCCAGCTCCGGCGCGGCAGTTCGGGTGTGACCGCCGGTACGTGCACTGAC
>VEPF01000221.1 GCA_012027055.1 Gemmatimonadota bacterium
AGCGGGCCTTCGCTCACGTCCACTCCTGCAGCAGCGCCGGCGGCAGCTGCGTGAGCAGCTGCGCGAGTCCGGGCGCGAGCGCTCGCGGCACCACGAGCGTAGTACCGTTCGCCCGCACCACCACCACGTCCTTCATGCCGTAGACTACCGCACGCCCCTCCTCCGACCACACGATGCAGCCACTGGAGTCAACGGCGTACGAGCTCCCGACCAGCACGTTGCCCCGCTCATCCGGACTGCGGGTGCGGGCCACGGCGTCCCACGCACCCACATCATCCCACGCGAAAGTCGCGGCCATGACACCTACCCGATCGGTGCGCTCCAGCAAGCCCACGTCGATGGTCAGGTCGGGGGCACGCTCGAAGAAGCCGGCCACATCGCCGGCATCGAGCAGCGGCAGCAGCGAAGCCAGTTCCGGGGTATGGCGTCGCAGCTGTTCCAGCAGGAGCGCGGCCGGCCAGATGAACAGCCCGGTGTTCCAGAGGCAACCCTCGGCGATGTAGCGTTCGGCCGTTGCCAGGTCCGGCTTCTCGACGAATTCCGCCACCAGCCGCGCCGTACCCCCGTGGCCGAGCGCCGCGCCCGGCCGGATGTAGCCGAAACCGGTGTCCGGCCGCGTGGGTAGTGCCCCGACCGTGAAAAGAAGACCGTGGGCTACGCTCGCCGTCGCGGCCGTCCGCAACAGGTCCCGAAAGGACTCCGCAGGCGCGATCACGTGGTCGGCGTGCAGCGACAGCATCACCGCCGAAGGATCCAGCTGGAGCAGGGAATGGGCCGCCCACGCCAGCACCGGCGCCGTCCCCCGGGCGCGCGGCTCCAGCCACAAACTGTCCGGGCCCAGCTCCGGCGTCGCATCCAGGATCGCCGCGCCCACCGCGACGCCTGTCAACACCCGGATGCGCTCCGCAGGTACCAGCGGCAGAACGCGGCGGATCGTGTCCCGGATCAAGGGCTCACGACCGGCCAGCGGAAGCACCTGCTTGGGACGTGCCGGCGTACTCACCGGCCAGAAGCGCGAGCCGACCCCGCCGGCCAGCACCACTGCCCAGAGCGCCCCTTCAGGCGGCAAAGATCTCGTCGATCCGGGCAAGGAGTTTCTTCGGGCTGAATGGCTTGGTCAGGAAGTCCGAAGCGCCCAGCGCAGCCGCCTGCTCACGGTCCGTCCCGTGCCCCTTGGCGGTCAGCATGATCACCGGCGTGTCGCCCCGACCAGGCAACCGCCGGAGCTCCGTGAGCACTTCGAACCCGCTCAGGCGCGGCATCATGATGTCCAGCAGGATCAAATCCACCGGGTCGGCGGTACGAAGCCGCTCGAGCGCAGCTGCACCATCCTGGTAGACCTCTACCGCGTATGGGCCGGTCTCCAGTTTCAACTGGATGATCCGCCCGATGTACGGCTCGTCATCGATCACGAGCACGCGACGGCGCGGGTCGGCGGAAGGGGTCGGAGCCATGACTGTCGGGTTCGGGTGACGCCCCTGTGGCTCGTACGTGGCAGTTGAAACAATCATGCCCTCGCCGACGACACCTGGACCGGGAGGGCAGCTGCTCGTTCCGATATTACCGGGCGACCGGGCGGAAGTCAATGCAACATAGTGCTTTGAGCCGCAGCCGCCCGGGTTCCGGCCCTGCCCGGCCGGGAGGGTGGACCGGAACGAGCAAGCGGGCGGCGAGGGCAGGTCCGGATTTGGGGCGCAGGGGTGGCGCCCGAGCGCTTGCCGAAGCGGCGACGACCAGATTATCCTCACGTTTTGCATGAGGTTACGAATGAACTGGCGAAGCAAGGCGCGGCTGGGAACGATGCTGGCGGTGGCAGCGACGCTGTCCCCGTTGAGCGCCTGCAGTGATCCCTACGGTCCGCTGGACTGGGATGCGACACCCGACACGGCGACGATCTGGTCGGGGTCGCGCGTGGAGCTGGTGGGACGGCCGGCGGGTTTCGATTTCGCGCTGAACCTGGCGCCGGTGTTCATCGAATCGGTGAGTGCCACGAACGCCTGGGACGTGGTGCTGATCGACGTGGGCGGACGGCTGGCGCTGGCGCCGGCGAGCTATTTCGAGGGACAGGGCGCGCGCTCGGCGATTGCGGTGCGGCCGAACGCGACGCTCGCCGACATCAGGCGGGCGCCATCGGACACTACCGAATACGTGCGGCAGCCGGTGTCGGTGGAGGCTGGCACGGTGTACGTGGTGAGAACCCGGACCGATGTGTGCGAGGGTGGCTACACCACGGGCACGCGGTACGCGAAGCTGCGCGCCGTGAGCATCGAGCAGCAGGCCGGATCGTTCACGTTCGAGCTGGTGCGGAACCCCTACTGCAGCAATCGCAACTTCATACCGCCGGGCTCCGGCGACTGAACCATGCTGGATCTGAAGCGCATCCGGGATGCGCCGGAGCGCGTCCGGGCCAGTCTGGCCCGTCGGGGCTAGGTCGAGGTGCTGGCGGCGGTGGACGCGGTGGTGGCGCTCGACGAGCGGCGGCGGGCGCTGATCGTCGAAGTGGATGGCCTGCGGGCGCAGCGTAACGAAGAATCTCCGCGGGTGGGTCGTCTCAAGCAGCAGGGCCGGGATGCGGAGGCGGATGCGCTGATCGCGCAGATGCGGGCACTCGTCGATCGCATGGTCGCGCTCGAGGCCGAGCTGGGGCAGGTGGAAGAGGAGGTTCGCGCCCTCCTCCTGAACATCCCCAACCTGCCGGAGCCGGAAGTGCCTGGCGGAGGCGAAGAAAGCAATGTGGTGGTGCGGGAGTGGGGAGAGGAGCGGGGCTTCGATTTCCAGCCACGGCCGCACTGGGAGGTGGGGGAAGAGCTGGTGATCCTGGATCTGCCGCGGGGCACCCGCATCACGGGCTGCGGCTTCCCGCTCTACATGGGCCTGGGGGCGCGGGTGGAGCGGGCGCTCATCAACCTGATGCTGGACATGCACGTGCGGGAACACGGCTACATCGAGGTTTCGCCGCCGTTCCTGGTCAACGAAAGCTCCGCACTGGGGACCGGGCACCTGCCGAAGTACGCCGAGGATATGTACTTCGTGAACGAGGACCGTCTCTACCTGGTGCCGACGGCGGAAGTGCCGGTCACCAACATCCACGCCGGAGAACTGCTCGATCCCGGGGCGCTGCCCAAGCGGTACGTGGCCTATACGCCGTGTTTCCGGCGAGAGGCGGGGGCGCACGGCCGGGACACGAGGGGCATTCTGCGCGTGCACCAGTTCGACAAGGTCGAGCTGATGCGGTTCGAGCGCGCCGAGGCGAGCCGGGCTGCGCTGGCCGAGCTCACGGGACACGCCGAAGCGGTGCTGCGCCGTCTCGGACTGCGCTACCGCGTGTTGTTGCTCGCCGGCGGTGACCTGGGCTTCGCCAACGCACAAACCTTCGACCTGGAGGTGTGGGCGCCGGGAGTGCAGCGCTGGCTCGAGGTCTCGAGTTGTTCGCTCTACAACGACTACCAGGCGCGGCGCGCCAACATACGCTACCGGCCGATGCTGGGCGCGAAGCCGGAGTTCGTGCACACGCTCAACGGCTCGGGGCTGGGATTGCCGCGCACGCTGATCGCCGTGCTCGAGACGTGTCAGCAGGCGGACGGCAGCATCGCGCTGCCGGAAGCGCTCGCGCAGTACGCGGGTACCGACCGGATCACCCGCTGAGGCGGCCGCACCCGGCATGCGACGGCGGATCTGGCCCTGGGCGCTGGCTGCGGATGCCGTCCTGGTAATCGGCTCCTACCTGACGACCACGACGTATCACGTCGGGCAGGACCGAAGCG
>VEPF01000028.1:0-11183 GCA_012027055.1 Gemmatimonadota bacterium
CCGCCCGCCCGGCCCTCGAGATAGCCGAGATGGTCGGACATGGCCGGGTAGCTCGAGGCGATGGCCCTGACGCGCGGATCCAGCGCGCCCGCGATGCTCGCCAGGCCGCCGCCCTGGCTCCCGCCCTGCACCACGTAGTTCGTGCCGTCGAACTGCGGCAGCGAGAAGATGAAATCGCCGGCGCGCACCACGCCCACGAAGACGCGCTTGTAGTAGTAGCGGTCGCGGTCCTCCACGCCCGCGGTGCTGTAGTCGCGCAGCGCGGTCGCGCGCAGCTCGTTGTAGAGCAGCGAGTCGCGGTCCACGGGGATGCCGTGGATGCCGATCGCCAGGTGGATCACGCCGCGCCGCGCGGTCGCGATGTCCGGGAAGTACGGCCGCACGCCCGCGCCCGGCACCACCAGCATGGCCGGATATTTCCCGGGCGCCCTCGGCAGCGAGAGGATGCCGTACAGCCGGCTGTCCGCGCGGTGGTTCCGGAAGGAGACGTGATACACGGCGACGTCGGCGGTCGAGCGTTCCGGCATTTCCTTCAGCACCGGCTCGAGCGTGATCCGGCGGGCTTCCGCGATCGCGCCGTCCCAGAAGGCGCGGAAGTCCGCCGGCATGGTGAGTCCCGTGCGGATCTCTTCCGGCGCGATCGCGGCCGTCGCCAGCTGCGTATACGTCACGCCGTCCACCACTGCAGTGGCAGTGGCCCGGAGGAAGCCCGGCGCCGGGAGCGCGGCGCGGAACGACGTCGCCTTGCCGCTGCTCACGTCGAACGTGTCCACCCGCTGCGGCGGCATGCGCTCCGCGCCGACCGCGACCTGCACCCGGGCGCCGGGGATCGGGCGGCCGGCCCGCAGCAGCCGCACCTGGAACTGCGCCGTGTCGTGCCGCCCGTACTGCCAGCCCGGACGGTCCAGCGCGACGGTCAGCGCGATCGTGGTGTCACGCACCTGGGCGGCGAGCGGGGCCGCGCCGGCGGCAGCCAGCACGAGCGGGAGCAGGATCCGGCGGCGGACGGGCGAGCTCATGGGCTTGCTCCAGCAACGGGAAGAGGTGGCAGACAGCATACGGGCCGGCGGGCCGGCGCGCAGCCCGCGCCCCGCGGCGCGAGCGGGTTGTATTTCCTCGGGGGCAGCGCCATGATTGAGCACCGGGTCCGATACGGTATGCCACCCGCGGTCGCGCTCCCCATGGCTCCGCCGTCCCGCGGCAACGCGGCTGCCGCCGGCGGCCGCGAGGATCCCGCGCTGCCACCGCGAACTGCAATCGGCACGAGCATGAAGAGCATCTCCCGTACCCCGCTGGCGCTCGCCCTGGCGTTCCCGCTCGCCGGCTTCCTGCTGGCCAGTGCCGCGCCGCCGCCCAGGAAGACGGTGGCGGTGGTGGACTTCGACAATCACTCCGGCGTCGAACGCTACGACCAGCTCGGCAAGGGCCTCGCCACCATGATGATCTCGGACCTGTCCGCCGTGGACCAGATCCAGCTGGTCGAGCGCGAGCACCTCCAGGACATCATGGACGAGCTGTTCATCCAGCAGGGCGAGTACTTCGATCCGGCCACCGCGGGCAAGCTGGGCCGGATGGTGGGCGCGAACTACCTGGTGGTGGGGGCCATCACCGCGGTCGAGCCGAACCTCCGCATCGATACCCGGGTGCTGAACGTGGAAACCGGCGAGATCGTGACCGCGGCCGCGGCCCAGGGCAAGGAGGAGAAGTTCTTCGTGCTGCAGAAGCGGCTCTCGGACCAGCTGATCGAGAACCTGGAGGTGGAGCTCTCGCCGCAGCAGGCCGCGAAGCTCCAGAAGAAACAGGATGCGAACCGCATCAACGAGGTGCGGACCGCCATCAAGTTCTCGCAGGCCATCGACGACCTGGACAACGAGGACTACGTGGCTGCCTTCCAGAAGTTGGGTCCGGTGATGAAGGAGGCGCCCGGCTCCGAGCTGGTCCGCCTCACGTATGACCAGGTCAAGAAGCGGGCGACCGCGGCCGGCAAGCAGAAAGCGAAGAGCAAGCTGCTGGACATCATCCGCCGCCAGGACTGAGCTCGCAGCGCCGGCACCTCCGCCGGCCCGGGCAGGCCCCGGCGCCCGGGTCGGCTCGCTCCTCCAGCCGCGACCGGCATCCCGCCCCGCGCTGGACCGCGTCCCGGCTCACTGGACAGCCCGCGGGCGGCATCGCACCTTGGTTCCTGGCCCCTCAGTACATAGCGCGGGCAACGCCCACGAAGCGGCGAGATTCCGTAGATCCATTCTGACGAAGGAGAGGCGTATGCGGTACGTCACCCGGTTGCTGCTCGTGCTCCTCCCCCTGGCCTTCGGCGCCAGCCCCGGCCAGGCCCAGATCCTCAAGAAGCTGAAGGAGAAGGCCAAGACCACGGTCGAGAAGGCCATCGAGAATCCGCCCGAGAAGGCACAGCAGGAGCAGCAGGAGGAGCAGGCCGCCGTGCAGGAACCCACGGCCGAGAAGAAGGCGGCCATGAAGCCCGGCGAGGGCGCGTGGGCCAACTACGATTACGTGCCCGGCGATCGCGTCCTGTACGACGACGATTTCACGAAGGATGTGGTCGGCGACTTCCCCCGGCGCATGGAGTTCAAGGCGGGCGCGCTCGAGATCGTCGACTGGCAGGGCGGCCGCTGGCTGCGGGCGACGAGAGACTCACGGTTCTACATCGTCCTGCCCGAACCGCTGCCGTCGCGCTTCACCATGGAGTTCGACTATTCCATCCCGAACGGGCAGGTGTGGATCTTCTTCGGACCGGACGAGAATCATTCGCGGGTCGATGTGAGCGGGGATGCCCACGTGATCGTGCACAACTTCCAGACGGAGATCACCGCCGATGGCCGGTACTCGGAAGATACCGAATACGGCGCGATCCGGCGGATCCGGTTCCTCGGCGATGGCCGGTACGTGAAGGTCTACATCGATGACAAGCGGATCCTGAACGTGCCGAACGCAGATCTCCCCCGGACCAACATGATCCAGTTATTCACGGACGCGTCCGTCGACGAACCGGCGCTGTTCGGGAACTTCCGCGTGGCCGCTGGCGGCAAGAAGCTGTACGACGCACTCACTGCCGAGGGCCGGGTCGCCACCCAGGGCATCCTGTTCGACACCAACTCGGATCGGATCCGGCCCGAGTCCACGCCCACGCTCAAGGAGATCGGCACGATGCTCACGGAGCATCCCGAGCTGAAGCTGCTGATCGAAGGGCACACGGACAACGTGGGCGATGATGCCGCCAACCTGACGCTCTCGGACAAGCGGGCCGCCGCCGTGAAGGCCTACCTGGTCTCGAAGCACGGGATCGATGCGACCCGGCTCCAGACCAAGGGCCTCGGTGAGACCAAGCCCGCCGCCACCAACGACACGGCTGAAGGCCGCCAGCAGAACCGCCGCGTCGAGCTGGTGAAGCTGTAGCCTCAGGCCCGTTCCGCCGCGCCGCGATGAGCGTTGACTGGGGAGCCCGGGTCGGGCCGGACGAGCGCAAGCCCGCCCGGCACGATCCGGGCTCCCCGTTCGCCCGCCGCCCGGTGTTGCTGCTCGCCGGCTTCGTGGTAGCCGTGCACGTGCTGGTCAACCTGGTCACCCCCTACGGCATCCATCGCGATGAGCTGCTCTACCTGGCCATGGGCCGGCACCTGCAGCTCTTCCGCATGGACTTCCCGCCCTTCATTGCGCTGCTCGCCGAGGCCAGCCGCCTCCTCGGCGACTCGCTCGCCGTCATCCGCCTCGGGCCGGCCATCGCCCACGGCGCCACCACCGTGCTGGCCGCGGCCTGCGCGGCGCGCTGGGGCGGGGGCCGGTTCGCCCAGCTGCTCGCGGCCGGCACGGTCGCGGCCGGACCGCTCTTCCTGCGCCCCGGCGCGCTCTTCCATCCGGTCGCATTCGACCAGCTGTGGTGGACCGCGGGCTTGCTGGTGCTGTCGCGCATTCCCGCTCCCGCCGCCGGCGAGTCCGCTCGCGCGCTCCGGCCTCAAGGCCGGCGCTGGCTGCTGCTCGGCCTCGTGCTCGGAGTCGGGCTGCTCACCAAGTTCAGCATCGGCTTCATCGGCATCGGCATGGTGGCGGCCGTGCTGCTCACGCCCCTGCGCCGCTGGCTCCTCACGCCCTGGCCGTGGCTCGCGCTGCTCGTCGGGTTGCTGGTCGGCAGTCCCAGCCTGGCCGGACAGGTGGCCCTCGGCTTCCCCTTCTTCGGCCAGATGCAGGACCTGGGCAGCACGCAGCTCGAGCGCATCGGTTACCGCGACTTCCTGCTCGGGCAGATCATGCTGGTGAACTTCGCCGCGCTGCTTGCCCTGCTCGGCATCGCCTACCTGTTCCACCGCGGCGACGTCGGGGCGCGCGCGGTCGCGTGGAGCTGCGTCGTCGCCTTCACCACGCTCCTGCTCCTGCGCGGCAAGCCGTACTACGCCGGACCGGTCTACCCCGCCCTGTTCGGGGCCGGCGCGGCCGCGCTCGACGCGTGGACCAGCCGGCTGCGGCACCCCGCGGTGCGCCGGGTCGTGCTCGGGACCGCCGCCAGCTCTTGCGTGGGGCTGCAGCTGCTCCTGCTGCCCCTCGGGCTTCCCATCCTGCCACCCCGCCCCATGGCCGAATACGCGCGCGGGCTCGGGATCGCAGCCGTGACCACGACTAACGTGGGCGAGGTGCTCGCGCTCCCGCAGGACTACGCGGACATGCTCGGGTGGGAGGCACAGGCGGCCGCGGGCGCCCGCGTCTACCGCGCCCTGCCACCCGCCGACCGCGTCCGGGCCGTGCTCGTGGCCGACAACTACGGCGAGGCCGGCGCCATCGACTTCTTCGGGCCCCGCTACGGCCTCCCGCCCGCCATGGCTCCGGTCGGGAGCTACTGGTTCTGGGGACCCGGTGAGTTGCCCGGCGACGTCGTCATCAAGCTGCGGGGCGAGCGCAGCGACCTGCTCCGCTTCTTCCGCCGCATCCAGCTCGCAGCGGTGGTCAACGAGCCGTGGGTGGTGCCCGAGGAGCGCCACGTCGAGATCTGGGTGTGCCGTGACCCGTACGGCACGCTGGCGGAGCTCTGGCCGCGGTTCCGGGGCCAGAACTGACCCGCAGCACCGACCCTTCCGCCGGTCAAAGGTCATGGCCCGACAGGGCGGTCCGTAGCCGGACGTTGCCTCGTCCACCAGAAATGCTCCTGGGGCCCGGAACAGATGCCCGTTGACCTTCGCCCGCTCCCGGCACAATTATTCCGGCACAATTACTCCCTGCCGCGGGGAAATGTCCGCGACAGGGAGTTTTCCATTTGCTCCATGACCCAACGGAGATTGACGCCCGGTGACACGAGAGAATCGGGTGCGGTCCGGCGGTGTTCGGGACAGACGAAACTGCCAGGCGTGGGGGCTGCAGGAACGCCCGCCCCCGGCGGGTTTGGACATCAGGTCATCGCGGTGAACGCGGGCTCGTACACGTTCGCCGAGAGCGACGTGGCCGGATACACGGAGGGGACCTGGAGCTGCACCGGGGCCACGGCCTCGGGCACCGCCTACAACGCGGGGTCGGTGACGGTCCCGAACGGCGGCGCGGTGGTCTGCACCATCACCAACAACGACATCGCGCCCTCCCTGACGCTCATCAAGGTCGTCGTCAACTCGTATGGCGGCACCAGGGTTGCGTCTGACTGGACACTGACCGCCAATGGCGGTGGGGCCGGCTCCATCAGCGGCACCACCCCGGTGACGAGCGGCGCCGGCTTCAAGGCCGGGACCTACGCGCTCTCCGAGTCGGGCAGCTATGCTGGCTACGAGAACGGCACCTCGTATAGCTGCGTCAAGAACGGCGGCGCGCCGACGTCCACCAGCAGCATCGCGCTGGCCGTCGGGGACGCCGCGACCTGCACCATCACGAACCACGATCTGCCCGCGAAGATCCGCATCGTGAAGAGCGTCAAGGGCGCGAGCAGCACGTTCAGCTTCAACGCCACGGGCACGGGGCTCTCGGCGTTCACCATCACTCCGCCCGCGAACTCGGCGGATTCCGTGTCCTACGGCTCGCTCAGCGCCGGCGCCTACTCGGTGTCGGAGCTCATCCCGAGCGGGTACACTTTGACCGGTCTGGAATGCTCGGCGGGTGGGACCACCGATTATCCGGCGGGCAGCACGGCGTCCATCACGCTCGCCCCCGGCGACTCGGTTCGCTGCGCCTTCGAGAACACGCAGAACTCGCAGGTCACGCGCACCCAGGGCTTCTGGGCCACCCACCTCGCGATCACCCAGGCCGTCTGGTTCGGGGGCTCAGTGGGCGGCCACACCTGGCCCGGCCTGGCCAACCAGACGCTCTGCACCGACCCGCTCGATACCACGGGCAAGGTGCTGGGCGGCTTCTGGTCGAACATCTCCCGGACCACGACCAACACCCGGCGGTCGGACCTGGACCAGGTCCGGCTGCAGCTCCTGCAGCAGCTGTTGGCTGCCATCCTCAACCATGAGGCTTTCGGCTCGAGCCCGAGCGGCCCGATCTCCATTGCCGAGGCGACCAGCAGGTACTGCGGCACCGACGTGACCAAGATCAAGGAGGCCATCGGCGCCATGGGTTCGTTCAACACGTCCGGCGACAGCGGGCTGTTCACGCCCGGCGTGTCGGCCAACGGCAAGCAGGCCAGGGACGCTGCCGACCTGGTCTTCTGGAACATCCTGCCGCATTAGCAGCTGGCAGCTGCCGTGGCCAGGGAGGCTCCGGCACCGCGACACTCGCGGTGCCGGAGCCTGCGGCGTCTGGCAGGTGGTGCTGGAGGCGCTCGGGGTCCGGACCGCGGCTGCCCGGGTGTATCGCGACGGGATGTTCCTCGACTGGATCACCTGGAGCAGCCTGGGTTGGCGCTACCTGGAACTACTGCAGGCGAAGGGCAGGCTTCCGGCCTGCCAGTACGTGGCGTGCGACGGCGACGGTACGCGCTGTTCCGCGCCGACCGGCTTGTCTCGCCGACGATTTGCCTGGCGCCCCGGACCCGCCCCAGATTGGCGCCTTGCCAAGGCTGCGGGCTGGTCGCGGCTCCCCGGGCTCTTCGTGCTGGGACAGCAGATGCACGCTGATCAGGACGTAAAGGTATTCGCCACGGTGAAACTGGCCATCGGTGAGCACGAGCTCACCATCGACATGCATCTGCCGGCGCGGCCCACCCGCCCGGGCGAGCTCCTGCCCCTCTATCGGGGTCTGGCCGAGCACCTGATGCAGGCGTCCGTGGACCAGCTCGAGGACGGCCGCACCGTGTCCTGCAGCAAAGGCTGCGGCGCCTGCTGCCGGCAGATCGTCCCGATCTCCGCGCTGGAAGCCCGGCACCTCGCCCAGCTCATCGACGAACTCCCCGCCCCCCGCCGGGCCGTCATCCGCGAGCGCTTCGCAGCGGCCCGGCAGCGCCTGGAGGCAGCCGGGCTATTGCCACAACTGCAGGACACCTCGCTGATCGCGGCGGCGGATGCCGTGGACTTCGGCCTGCGTTACTTCGCGGTGGGGGTCCCGTGCCCCTTCCTGGAGGCTGAGGCCTGCTCCATCTACGAGGAGCGGCCCATCATCTGCCGCCAGTACCTGGTAACCTCGCCGCCCGCGTGCTGCGCCCACCCGACCCGCGAGACCATCGCGCCCGTGCCCGTCATCGGGAGCGTGGCCGCCGCGCTCCGCGCGCTGTCCGCACCGCCCGGCGCGACCAATTCCGCCTGGGTCCCCATGGTGCTTGCGCCGGAGTGGGCCGCGGACCACCCCGAGCCTCCGCCCGTCCGGACCGGCCGCGAGCTGACCGACGAGTTGTTCCGCCACCTGGCTTCGCTCCGCGTACTCGATCCGAGCGGGCCGCAGTAGGCCGGACGCGCATGCAGACCGATGCCGACGGCAGGGTCGCCGTCACCGCTACCGTGACGGCCGCCGGCCACGAGCTGACCGTGGACATGCGCCTGCCCGCTGGCCGGACGCGCCCCGCCGAGCTGCTGCCGCTCTTCCGCAGCGTCTCCGACCACCTGGTGGAAGCGGCCCTGGTCGGGGTGCGCGCGGAAGGCCGGGCGGTTTCCTGCCGGAAAGGTTGCGGCGCGTGCTGCTCGCAGCTGGTCCCGCTCGCGCCGCTGGAAGCGTGGCACCTGGGCGCCCTGATCGCGCGCCTGCCCGAGCCGCGCCAGGGTGTCATCCGCGCCCGCTTCGCCGCGGCCCGGCAAGGGCTCGGCGAGGCCGGCATGCTCGCGGAAGTGCGCGACCCCGTAGCGCGCCGGCTGCCCGACGTGCCCACCTTTGCGAAGCGATACCTGGCCCAGGACATCCCCTGCCCCTTCCTCGAGGATGGGGCCTGCTCGATCTACGAGGAGCGGCCCATCATCTGCCGGGAATACCTGGTCACCTCGTCGCCCGCCTACTGCGCGCGTCCCGAACCCGGATCGATCCGGACCGTGCCGGTGCCGGGCAGCACCACCGCCGCGCTGCGCTGGCTCGGCCCCACCCCCGGCGCGGCCGCCCCGGACTGGGTCCCGCTCGTCCTGCTGCCGGAGTGGCTCGCGGCCCATCCCGAGCCCGAGCCCGGACGCACCGGAGTCGAGTTGGCCGAGGAGTTCTTCAAGCGGCTGGACACGGGCGACGCGGCCGAGCCGACCGGGGCGCGGTGAGCTCCCCGCGCGCGCTGGCCCGCCGCCCGCTCGCAGCCCAGATTCTCGCCGGCACGCGTCCCCTTCCCGGACGCGCCGTCACCCACCGTTTCCCGCGAACTGCCATGCTGTCGATCAGTCCCGCGCGCGTGCTCGCGACCGCCGCCCTGCTGCTGTCCATCGCGCCGGCAGCGGCGCGTTCCCAGGACACCACCCGCGCCGCCCGTCCGGCGCCGCCGCGCATGGCCGAGGACCCGCGCACCGCACCGACCATGAAGCCGCCGCTGCACGCGCGGCACTGGCTCGCGATCACCGGCAAGCCGCTCTCGGCCGCGGCCGGCTCGCTCACCTTCGCGCGCGGCGGCAACGCCGTGGACGCCACCGTCGCCATGCTCGCGGCCGGCTGCACGGTCTGGGACACGCTCTCCTGCGGCGGCGAGACCCAGGCGCTGATCTACGATCCGCGCTCCAGGCAGGTGATCGGCATCGACGCGCTCGGCGTGGCGCCGACCGGCGCGACCCCCGCCTTCTACCAGGCGCAGGGTTACCGCTTTCCGCCCGAGTACGGACCGCTTGCGGCAGTGACGCCCGGCACCGTGGGCGGGATGCTGGTCATGCTGGCCGAGTACGGGAAGCTCTCGCTGAAAGAGGTGCTCGCGCCCGCCATCGAGCTGGCGGACGGCTACCCGATCGAGGCGCAACTGGCCAACACCATCGAACGCCAGAAGGACTGGATCAAGAAGTGGAAGTACGCGCCCGCGGTCATGCTGCCCCACGCGGGGCAGGCCAGGGAAGCGCCGCAGGCCGGCGAGATCTTCCGCCAGCCGGACCTGGCCGCCACCTGGCGCAAGCTGGTCGCGGCCGAGCAGCAGGCGCTCGCGGCCGGCCGGGACCGCAAGCAGGCCATCCAGGCCGCCTACGACCGCTTCTACAAGGGCGACATCGCGCGCGAAATCGTCCGTGGCGCGCAGGAGGACGGCGCGCTGTTCACCATGCAGGACCTGGCCAACTGGCAGGTGAAGATCGAGCAGCCGCTGCACACCAGCTACCGCGGCATCGAGGTCTACAAGCTTCCGATCTGGCAGCAGGGACCGGCCCTGCTCCAGGCGCTCAACATGCTGGAGAACACGGACGTCAAGGCGCTCGGCTACAACTCCCCGCGCTACCTCCATACGCTGTACCAGGTCATGAGCCTGGCCTTCGCCGACCGCGACTTCTACTACGGCGACCCGTACTTCCCGCCCGAGGAGCCGGTCGCCGGACTGCTCTCGAAGGAATACGCGCGCGCCCGCTTCGCGCTCGTCAATCCGGAGCGCAACGATCCGAACATCAAGCCGGGTGACCCGTACCCGTTCATGAACGCCACCAACCCGTTCCGCGAACTCCTCGCGCAATGGGACCCGAAACGCTTCCTGCCGCCGGACTCCACCACCCGCAGCGGGCAGCAAGACCGGGCTCCGGGCGCGGTGCGTCGGGACACCACGTCGTCGGCACCGGACGCCGTCGCCTCCCGCGACCCGGGTAATACCGACGATCCCTTCTACCGCGGCACCACCTCGATCGTGGCCGCGGATGCGGAGGGCTGGCTCGTGTCCGTTACGCCCAGCGGCGGCTGGGTCCCCGCCGTCATCGCGGGACACACGGGCATCGGGCTCAGCCAGCGCGCCCAGAGCTTCGTCACCGCGCCCGAGGACGGACCCTTCAACGTCATCGAACCCGGCAAGCGCCCGCGCGTCACGCTCACGCCCACCATCGCCCTCAAGGACGGCGCGCCCTACCTGGCCTTCGCCGTGCAGGGCGGAGATACGCAGGACCAGAACCTCCTCCAGTTCTTCCTCGACATCGTCGAGTTCGGCATGACCCCGCAGCAGGCCGCCGAAGCGCCCAACATCAACAGCTACCAGATGCTCTCGTCCTTCGGCATCCACGAGACCCGGCCCGGCCGCATGCTCGCCGCTACCTCGCTGCCCGAGAGCACCCGCCAGACGCTCCGCCAGCTCGGCTACACCCTCGAGTTCGCCGCCCGTACCTCCGGCCCCATCAACGCCATCCTCATCGACACCCGCCACGGCAGCATGTGGGGCGGCTCGAGCAACCACGGCGAGGATTATGGCATTGGCTGGTGAGCGCTCGCCCCGGCGGCCGTTATCCACACAGTTCGTGGATAACAGCCGCCGGGGCTGTGGAGAGAGCGTTGAAAAATGCCGGGAAATTGTGAATTCAAATTGTTACATTCAGCTAACTCCGTGATACCCCGCACGAACCCGCCAACCGTCCCGACCGGCTTTTGACAGGATTCCGGGCCTGTGCCATAACCGCCTGTGATACAATACTTTACACGGAAAGATGAGAGGCTTGACGAGGCGCCTGGCGGGTGGTATCCTTCACGCAGATGTCGGTGGCCGGGCGGCAAACCACGGTCGCTGACACTGCCCCGAAAAGGACGCTTTTCGGAGGCCGCTCACCGGGGGTTCGGAACCCGGAGAGCCGACTGCGAGGTGACTGGCCGCAGTCGAAGCCCTGGACAAGGGCGATCGGGTCGCGTGCCGCGCGATTCGGTGAGGAAGCGGAGGGTCTGACGCGCCGCGAGGCGCGAAACCGAGCGATCAG
>VEPF01000028.1:11193-19729 GCA_012027055.1 Gemmatimonadota bacterium
CCGCCAGTGAACGGGAACCCCCGACAGCCGGCTCGCCGGCTACCGGGGGGTTTCGCATCCGGGGGCCGCGGCACCGGGTGCACGACCGCCGGCGCTCACCCTCCCGCGCTCCCATCCTGGCCGCTGGTGTTCGTCCGCTGCTCCCTGGTCTTCACTCCCAGTCGTCGGTCCGGAACTGTGCCGCGGGCAGGCCGTCGCGGTTGGTCAGGCTCGGTGTCCGCGGGCTGTTGCCCCAGGCATAGCGGACGGCGACCGGTTCCGGGACCTGCGGGCTCCACACGGTCACGCGGTCGCCGTACAGGCGTGCCTCGGCCCAGACCCAGCGCCGGTCCGCGCCCGCGATCGCGAATCCCTGCAGGCTCCGGTCGCCGGGGCGCACCGTCATGCCGCTGCCGCCGGTGTCGAACGACACGGTAATGCGGCCGCTGCTCACGGTGTGAGCGCGGTAGACGGGCCCGCTGGCGATGACGTCTTCGCCGTACGCGGTACGTCGGGCGGCGAGCGCGAGCCGCTGTCCCACGGGCAGCTTGTTGCGCGGGTGAATGTCGCCGGGGTTGCCGAGGTCGATGGCGACCACCTGGGCGGTAGCGGGCAGGGCCAGGGCCGCGCTCTGGGATTCGCGCAGGAGTGCCCAGCTGGCGCGCGTGGGCGGCACGGTGTCCACCGGGCCGTAATTGGGCAGCTGCACCCAGAGGAAGGGGAAGTCGCGAGGCGTGCCGCCGCCGCCGGCCTCCGCCCACTCGCGCCGCCAGCTCTCGATGAGTCCGGCGAACTGTTGCCGGTAGGCGCTGGCCTGCGCGTCGTTGTTGGCGTTCGACTCGCCCTGGTACCAGATCACGCCCTCGATGGGGAAGCGCAGCAGCGGGTGGAGCATGCGGTTGTAGAGCGCCGCGGGCACCTTGTTGATCCGCTGCCCATCGGGTTGCAGCGACACCTCGCCCACGCGGAACTGCCACTGCCCGGCGAGCGGCCGGCGCTTCCCGCCGATCTCCAGGTACAGCGAGTCGGGGCTGCCGTAGAGCCCGCCGCCGCCCGCGCCATCGGTGACGCGCACGGCCAGCACGTTGCGGCCCGGGCGCAGGACGGTGGCCGGCACCTGGTACCGGCGCGGCTCCGCGTAGCCCATGGTCCGTCCCACCTCGCTGCCGTTCACCCAGGTGATGTCGTCGTCATCGATGGTGCCGAGGGAGAGGCGCGCGCCGCTCGCGGCTTCCGTTCCGGAGAGCGTGAAGGCGGTGCGGTACCAGGCGCCGCCATCCAGCCCCGGGAGCCCGGCATCTTCCCAGAGCGACGGGACGGGCAGGGTGAGCCACAGCGCATCGGCGAGGGCCGGATCGGCCCACACGGCCTTGCCGTCAACGAGCCCGGGGTCCCGCTCCGGCACCTGGCCGAGGCGGGCGCTCAGGGCGAGGGCGATGCTGTCCTGGCGGCCGCGTTCCCGCCCGATCGCGGCCTGGTATGCGCTGTCGCTCAGGCCGAGGGCGCGCGGGCTCATCCAGGTCTCGATGTTGGCGCCGCCCCAGGACGTGTGGATGATGCCGATGGGCACGCCCAGCGCGCTGCGCAGCTCGCGGGCGAAGTAGTAGGCGACCGCCGAGAACTGACCGGCATGCGCCGGGTCGGCGGGAGCCCAGCGGCCGCCCGCCAGGTCGGCCTCGGGCTGCGCGGACCAGGTGTGGGGTACGGCGAACTCGCGCAGCTGGGGATCGTTGGCCGCGGGCACGGCAACGTCCGCGTCCGCGTCGCGGGCGAGCGGCCATTCCATGTTGGACTGCCCGGAAGCCACCCACACATCCCCGGCCAGCACGTCCCGGACGCGCACCTGCCGGTCGCCGGCCTCGACCGCGAGCGTGTATGGACCGCCCGCCGCCAGGGGCGGGAAGCGCACGGCCCAGGCGCCGCCCAGGCTGGCCGTGTCCTGGCGCGTGGCTCCGTTCAGGCGGACGCGCACCCGGGCACCGGGCGGCGCCCAGCCCCACACCGGCACCGGCCGGTCCCGTTGCAGCACCATCCCGTCCTGGAAGATGCGCGCCAGGCACAGGCCGGGAGCGGACTCCGGGCATTGGCCGGCGGCCGGCCGCGCGCCAGCCGCCAGCAGCAGCATACCGGCCACCAGCGCGCGGGTCGCGGGACCACGCGAATCGCTCATGCTGCCTCCCGGCTCCGCGTCCCTCAGTTGGTCTTCGCGCCGCCGGTCGGGAAGCCGCGGTTCTGCAGCAGCGCCTCCACGCGCGGGTCCCGTCCGCGGAACTGCCGGTAGGCGGTCGCCCGGTCGGTGGTGTTGCCGCTCGCCAGCACGGCGCGGAGCGCGCGCGCGAGCGTGGGATTGAAGACGTCGCCCGACTCCACGAATGCCTGCCAGGCATCCGCGTCCATGACCTCCGACCACAGGTAGCTGTAATAGCCGGCGGAGTAGGCGTCACTGCTGAACAGGTGACTGAACTGCGGCAGCCGATGCCGGAGCGCGATCTCGCGCGGCATGCCGATCTTCGCGAGCGCTTCCCGCTCGAAGCTGGCGGGATCGATCACGCCGTCCGGGCGGGTGTGCAGGTCCATGTCCACGAGCGCGGCCGCCAGGTACTCGACCGTGATGTAGCCCTGATTGAACTTCGCGCTCGCCTCCACCTTGTCCAGCAGCGCCTGCGGCATGGGCGCGCCCGTCTGGTAGTGACGCGCGAACCTGTCCAGCACCGGGCGCGCGAGCAGCCAGTGCTCGTTCACCTGGGATGGGAACTCCACGAAATCGCGCGGCGTGACGCCCAGCCCCGGATAGCCGACCTCGGAGACCAGCGAATGCAGGGCGTGGCCGAACTCGTGGAAGAGCGTCTCCGCATCATCCAGCGAGATCAGTGCGGGCTGGCCCGGCGCCCCCTTCACGAAGTTCAGGTTGTTCGAGCTGAGCGGCGTCCGCTCCGTTCCCGTGAAGGTCTCGTGACTGCGGTAGGTGGAAGCCCACGCGCCGGAGCGCTTGCCGCTGCGCGCGAAGTGGTCCCCGTAGAACAGGCCGACGTGGCGCTCGCCCTGCTTCACCTCCCACACCCGCACGTCCGGGTGGAAGGTGGGCACCGTGCCGGTGATCTCGCGGAAGCTGAGCCCGTAGAGCTGACCGGCCGTCCAGAACGCGGCCTGGATCATGTTGTTCAGCTCGAAGTACGGCTTCAGCTCGTTCTGGTCGAGGTCGTAGCGCTGCTTGCGCACCTTCTCGGCGTAGAACAGGTAGTCCCACGGCTCGATGGTGAGCGTCGCGCCCTGCCGGGCCGCGATTGTCTGCATGTCCGCCACTTCTTCCCGCACCCGCGCCACCGCGGCCGGCCACACCGTCAGCATCAGTTCGTTCGCGCGCTCCGGCGTGCCCGCCATGGTGTCTTCCATCCGCCAGTTGGCGTGCGTGGCGTAGCCCAGCAGCTTCGCCCGCTCGGCACGCAGCTTCACGATCTCCGCGAGCAGCGCCTTGGTGTCGTTCGCATCACCGTTGTCGCCCCGCTGCTTGAACGCCTGCCACACCCGCTCGCGCAACGCGCGGTTGTCCGCGAAGGTCAGGAACGGGTCCACGCTGGAGCGGGTGTTCACCACCGCCCAGCCCGTGAGCCCGCGTTCCTGCGCGGCCGCGCCGAGGGCGGCGCGCAAAGATTCCGGCAGGCCCGCCAGGTCCGCTTCCCGGTCGATCAGGATCCAGGTGTTCTCATCCGCCAGCAGCCGGTTCGAGAAGTCCGCGAACAAGCCGGCCAACCGCTGGTTGAACCGGCCCAGCTCCGCCTTCTGCGCCGCGTTCAGCTGTGCGCCGGCGCGCAGGTAATTCGCGTGTGTGCGCTCCACCAGCCGCACCTGCTCGGCGGTGAGTCCCGCCTGCTGGCGCTGCTCGTAGATCGCGTGGATGCGCGCGAACAGCGGCTCGTTGAAGGTGATCTCGTCCGCGGCCGCGGCCAGCCGCGGGGACCACTCCCGGTCCAGCGCCTGGTACGCGGGCGTGTTCACGTTGCTGGTGATCACGCCGAACAGCGTGTTCACCCGCTGCAGCTCCCGTCCCGCGTCCTGCAGGGGCACGATGGTGTTGGCGAAGCTCGGCGCCGCCGGATTCTCCACGATCCTGCGGATCTCCGCCCGGCGCAGCTCGATCCCCTGCGCGAACGCTTCCGGGAACAGCTCCGGGCGGGCGACGTCGAAGGGCGGCACACCGCCGTACGGGCCCGCCCACACGGCCAGCAGAGGATTCGCCGCCGCCGTGGCCGGGGCGGGCGGGTTCTGCGCCGCGACCGGCGGCGCGCTCACGTACGCGGCAGTGCCCAGGGCAAATACGCTGGCGCCCGTCAGCAGGCCCTTGCGCATGGTGTCATCTCCGGATCGGGTTTCCTCTTCCACCCGGGCAAAGGAACGCCCGCCCGCCGCCATCGCAAGCGCGGGCCTGGGCAGAGCGAGGCACCCGCGGCCGCCCGCCCAAGGCGAGGGTGCGGCGCGCCGCGGCCGCGGGTCGGTGCAAACCCGGCCGCCGGCCTTGCGGGCCCGGCGGGTCAGACGTTGAAGCGGATGTTGAGGATGTCGCCGTCCGAGACGATGAAGTCCTTGCCCTCGAGCTGGAGCCTGCCGGCGTCGCGCACGGCCTGCTCCGAGCCGTACTTCAGGAACACCTCGCAGGGCGTCACCTCGGCGCGAATGAAGCCCCGTTCTAGGTCGGAGTGGATGCGACCGGCCGCCTGGCGGGCGTGCGTGCCGCGCCTGATGGTCCAGGCGCGCACCTCGTCCTTGCCGACGGTGAAGAAGGAGAGCAGGGCGAGCAGTCCGTAGGCCGTGCGGATGAAGCGGTCGAGCGCCGACTCGGTGAGCCCCAGGTCCGCGAGGAAGCCGGCCTGGTCTTCCGGGGCGAGGCTCGCGATCTCCGCCTCCACGCTGGCGGAGAGCACCAGGCCGGCGGCGCTCAGCTCCGCGATGCGGTGCGCGAGCGCGGGCGGCAGCGCCAGGGCTGCGTCGCCTTCGGCCACGTTGAGCGCGACCAGCAGCGGCCGGTCCGTGAGCAATGCGTAGCCCTTCAGGTACTCGCGGTGCAGCTCCTCGGGCGGGAGCGCCCGCACCGGCCGCTCCGCCTCGAGCGCCGCCCGCATCATCTCGAACGCGGCCAGCTCGAGCGGGTTGGCCTTCTCCCGCTTGCCCCGCTCCAGCCGGCGCTCCACCAGCTCCAGGTCGGCCAGCACGCACTCCGCGTGGAACGCCTCCAGGTCCGCGAGCGGGTCGGGCGCTCCTTCCAGGGCCGGGTTGGGGAAGGCGCGCAGCACCAGGCAGAGCGCCTCCTGGTCGCGGATCTGCTGGATGGCCTTGCGCGACAGCCCCCGCTTCTCGGCGCCGTGCTCGCCCGGGATGTCCGCGAAGGTGATTTCGGCGTAAATGGTCTTGCGCGGCTGGAAGATGCGCGCCAGGGCGTCGATGCGCCGATCGGGCACGCGTACCGCGCCCAGGTGCAGCTCCCCGCCGAACCCGACCGGCACGTTCAGTCCGGTCATGGCGTTGAATACCGTGGTCTTGCCGGAGCCGGCGAAGCCTACCAGGCCGATCTTCATGACCCTTCATCCGTTCGCGGTTTGACAGCGGGGGATAGAATACCTCCCGGGCGACGCGGGCGCATGGCCCGGCCGGACGTAGCTGAGCCGGGCCTCTGCCTGGGCGCCGTGGTGGCCGATGGCAGGAACCACCGGGATGGAGCAATGCCAGGAGCGGAGCACGATCAGGCGGCGATCCGCGCCGCGGTGCGCGCGGCGGCGGCGGTCAGGCCGCTGGCCGGCGGGGAGACGCCCGACCTGGTCGAGGCCGCGGCGCTGCGCATCGCGGACCTGCTCGAGTCCATGCGCTCACCCGACCGGGCGGTCCTGCTGGCGGATGTTCTGCAGAAGCTCGCGGCGCCCGGGTCGTCGCTCCGGAAGCTGGAGAAGAAAGTCCGGCAGGCCGCGCTCGCGACCGTCAGTGCGGAGCGCATGGCGGCGGTGCGGGCGCTCGCGCCCGAGCTGCTGATCGAAGACCTGCAGGGCACGGTGCGCTTCAGCCGGCGGGAGCCGCGGCAGGTCGGCGTGGCCGGCCGCAGCTACCGGACCGCCGTGGTGGTGCGCCTGGTGGGCGGCGCCCTCGAGCGGGCGTTCCTGACCCGGCCGCCGGCCGCGTTCGTGCCGGAAGTCAGGGCGGCGCTCGCGGCGGAGCTGGCCGCCGCGCTTGCCGAAAGCGACGCCGCGGCCGGGCGCATCGACGAGCTGGTGGCGGCCCGCGCGCACCGTCCGCTCTACGACGCGGCCTCGCTCCGGCGCATCGTGGATCGGGCCCTGCTGGACGCGGCCGAGCTGCCCGAGGCGCTGGAGCAGATCGAGTACCAGGTCCGGCGGCTGGACCGGGACGCGGCCGAGCGCGAGCGCGTGCGGGAGCTCATCGAGCGCCACGGCCTGATCGCCTACCGGGAGTATTTCCCGCGCGCTCGCGAGCGGCAGCGCGAGCTCATCCTGTACGTCGGCCCGACCAACAGCGGCAAGACCTGGCACGCCCTGAACGAGCTGGTCCGGCACGAGTCCGGCGTGTACCTGGCGCCGCTCCGGCTGCTCGCCCTGGAAGGCCAGGAGGAGATCGCGAAGCGCGGCCGCATCGCCAGCTTCATCACCGGCGAGGAGCGCGACATCCGGGAGGGCGCGGACTTCATCGCCTCCACCATCGAGATGCTGGACCCGCGGCGCGAGGTCGAGGCCGCGGTCATCGACGAGATCCAGCTGCTCACCGATCCGGAGCGCGGCTGGGCCTGGTGCCAGGCGCTGGTCGGCGTGCCCGCACGGCGAGTGCTCATGACCGGCTCGCCCGACTGCATCCCGCTGGTGCAGGCGCTGGCACAGTACCTGGGCGAGCCGCTATCCATCCGGCACCTGGAGCGCTTCACACCCCTGCACGCGCACCCCCGCCGGCTCTCGCTCGCGCACATCGAGCCGGGCACGGCGGTGATCGCGTTCAGCCGGCGGGAGGTGCTCGCGTACAAGGCGGAGCTCGAGCACCGCTACCCGGTCGCGGTGATCTACGGCCAGCTCACGCCCGAAGTGCGGCGGGGCGAGGCCCGCCGGACTTCCGGGAAGGCCGCGCGCAGGTGCTGGTGAGCACCGATGCCATCGCCATGGGCCTGAACCTGCCGATCCGCACCGTGTGCTTCTCCACGCTGGAGAAGTGGGATGGCCGGGAGGACGTGCAGCTCGAGCCCTGGCAGATCCTGCAGATCGGCGGCCGCGCAGGCCGCTTCGGCTGGCACGAGCAGGGCTTCGTCGGCGCGCTCACGCGGCGGGACGCGGAGCGGGTGGCGCAGGTGTTCGCGCCGGAATTCCAGCCGCCGGCGCGCGCGCTGGGTACCACCGTGCGCCCGGGCGCGGAGCACGTCGCCGTGCTCGCGGAGGCACTGCACACGGACCGGTTGGCGCAGGTGCTGGCCGCGTTCCGGCGGGGCATGAGCTTCGACTCCGAGCTGCTCGCGCCCGGCGTGCCGGAGGACATGATCGCGCTGGCGGAATTGGCCGACCGGTTCCCGGCGGTCCCGCTCGGCGACCGCCTCACACTGGCCACCGCGCCCGTGGACATGCGCCAGGAGTGGCTGGTGCGCGAGTATGGCGACTGGATCGCCCAGCATGCGGCCGGCCGCCCGGTGCGACTGGCGCCGCTGTCGGCTCGCTTCGCCGGGGAACGCGCCGCCGACGACGACGAGCTGCAGGCGGCCGAGGGCGAAGCCCGGCGCCTGACGCTCTATGCCTGGCTCGGCTTCCGCTTCGCCGCGACCTTCCCGGACCTGCACGAGGCGGGCACGCAGCGCGTGGCCCTGGACCGGTTCATCGAGCGCACGCTCGCGCAGCGCGGACATCGCCGCCGCCCCCCGCCCGCGGCACGCGCGCCCCGCGCCCGGCGTCCACGCCCGCGCTGATGTCCCGGTTTGCGTTCCTCCGGCCGGCGCGTATAATCGCAACAGCCGGTACGGCCTCGTTCGGGGCCCTGCCGGAGCGGAGCAGATCGAGGCGAGGAACAGGAGAGCCGGCATGGCCCAGACGGTGGTAGCGCGATACCAGGACGGCCGCGTGCTGAAGGGCGCGAGCCTGGACATCGATCCGGCCAAGTCCACCTTCCATCTCCGTCCCGAGCAGGGCCCGACAGTGGAGGTGAAGCTGGCCGACCTGAAGGCGCTCTTCTTCGTGCGCTCGCTGGCCGGCAGCCCGGCCTACGACGATGTCCCCACGCTGGCCGCGGACGATCCCCGGGCGCGCGGCTCCGTCCCGATCCGCCTCAAGTTCAAAGACGGCGAGGTCATGATGGGACTGACGTTCCATTTCCCGCCCAACCGGCCCTACTTCTACGTGACACCCGTGGATCCGAAGAGCAACAACATCCGGGTGCTGGTAAACCGTGCCGCGCTGGCCGAGTTCAGCCAGTTCACCCCGGCCTGATCCGCCCCCGATCACCCACCTGCCGCGGAGTCGACATGGCGGAGGAAACGACCGGCCTCCTGCTCGGTGAAGAGCTTGATGCCGCAGGCGCGCGCAATGGC
>VEPF01000286.1 GCA_012027055.1 Gemmatimonadota bacterium
GTCGAACCGGGCGTCGCCCATCACGGCATAGGGCCGCCTGTCGCGCAGCCATCGGACGCGGACGTCGTTCGCGCCGAGGGCCAGCAGCCCGGCGCCGGCATTGTGCTCGCCGCCGTTCAGGTCATCCACGTACGCACGTTCCTCGGTGAGGCGCGCGGCTTCGTCGCTTTCGTCCGAGCGGACGTTCTGCTGGAGGACAACCCAGTCGAAGGAGCCGTCCTGCCGCAGGTGGATCGTGCTGGTCGTGTCCTTCTGAAGGCATGCCGTCGACTGGAGCGCGGCTGCCACGAGGATTGCGAGCGTGACGGGCTTCATGGTGTGGCTCCTTGTGTCTTGAGGTCCGACTCCTCGTTGGTGTGGCTCCTTGTGTCTTGAGGTCCGACTCCTCGTTGCTCGAATCCCGCATCCCGAACCCGGAATCCCGAATGCCGAGTCCCGGGCCTCTGTACCTGCTGACGGCACCCGTCTGTCGAACCGAACGGGGCGGAGCCGCCAGCGGGACGGGGCTTCCCCCGGTCCAGTACCGGTGGTAAGGTGAGGCGCCATGAGCCGGCAGGAGAGTACCGTCCTTCTTCGGGCGGCCCGCGGGGGCTCACCCGAAGCCCTCGGGGAGCTCTATGCCCGATGCGGCACCCGGCTGCTGGCGTTCATCCGGCTGCGCATGGGGCGCGATCTGCGCCTGCGGGTCGAATCGCGCGACATCCTGCAGGCCACGCTGCTGAAGTCGTTCCAGCGGATCCAGCAGTTCGAGGGCGACGACGGCGCGACGCTCATGGGCTGGCTTGTGCGGATCGCGGAGAACGAGATCCGCGATCAGGTGGACTACCAGCATCGCCAGCGGCGGAACGTCGCGGCGGGCGTGCCGATCGACGCCGGGGGCATCGATGTCCCCGCCAGCGTGCGCTCCGCCCTGTCCGCCGCGGTGCTGAACGAGGAGGCGGAGCGCCTCGGCGCCGCCCTCGAAACGCTCGACCCCGACCACCGCGAAGTCATCGTCCTTCGGAAGCTCGAGGAGTTGAGCTTCAAGGACGTGGCTGCGCGCATGGGGCGCAGCGAGGACACCTGCCGCAAGCCCTGCAGTTGAAGGGCATGTCATGACCGTCGAGGCGGAAACCCTTCTTGCGCGATGGGTCGAGCACCATGTCCTCCGCGACGAGGAACTGGATCCGAGTGCCCTCTGCCCGGGCCGGCCCGACCTCGTTCCGGAGTTGCAGGCGCTCATCGCCCGCTACCGCGCAGTCTCCGGGTCACTCGGTGGCCTGCCCGGCGTGACCGATCGCGCAGAAGGCGCGCCCGCGGGGACAGCGGCGCCGCTGCCCGCGTTCGAGGGATTCCGGACCATCGAGCGCATCGGCACCGGCGGGATGGGGGAGGTCTACAAGCTCCACGATCTGAAACTGGACCGGCTCGTCGCCGCCAAGATCGTCCGCGGCGACGGCGGGCTGGCGTCGGGTCTGGCGGGGTTCCTTTCGGAAGCTCGCGCCCTGGCGCTGTTCCAGGATCGCCGCATCGTCCAGATCCATGAATTCAGGGACCAGGCCGCGCCGCCGGTGCTCATCATGGAGTACGTGGACGGCTTCGAACTCGGCCGCCTCGCGCCGTCCCTGGAGTTCCACCAGCGCGCGCGGATCATGAAAGAGGTGTGCGAAGCGGTGCATCACGCCCATGAGGTCGGCGTGCAGCACCGTGACCTGAAGCCGTCGAACATCATGCTCGCCGCCGAGCTGCGGCCGAAAATCCTCGACTTCGGCTTGAGCGCGAGCGAACCGACCCGCGGACATTTCCGCGGCACGCCGAACTACCTGGCGCCCGGCGCCCCGGAGTCGCTCCAGGCGATCGCGCTCAAGGCCCTGGAGGCTCGACCGGTCGATCGCTACCAGTCGGCCCGGGAGATGGCGCTCGATCTCGCGCGCTTCCTCGACGGTCGCCCGGTCACCACCCGCCCGAGCCGGTACGGCAGCGTGCTCACGGCCCGAATCCGCCCGCACCTCGAGCAGGTTGAGGACTGGCTGCGCCTCAAGCTGATTCATCCGCACGAGGCTGGCCGGATCCGCTCCGCCTACCGCGCACTCGAGCGGCGTGACGATGATTGGATCGGGGAGAGCCGGGTGCTCTCGTATTCCCAGATCCTGCTGTACTTGGGGGCATTCCTCCTGTTGTGCGGCAGCGTGTTCTACTTCGGGGCGCACCGCTACTGGGGAGATATCCGGGGCATCGCTGAGCCGTTCCTCGTGCTGGCGCTGCCGTTTGTGGCCCTGAACGCCGCCGCCCACGCGCTGGCCAGCCGGGGCCAGAAGGCGGTGGCCGTCGCGTTCTACCTGGCGGGCATCAGCCTGCTGCCGCTCTTCCTGCTGATTCTGTTCCACGACCAGCACCTCTGGGTCGTGCCCAGAGACATGCCCGGCCAGCTGTTCCAGAACGGCGCCGTCTCGAACCGGCAGATCCAGGTGACGGTGCTTGTCGCGCTGGTATGGACCTCGTGGCTGGCGTTCCGGACGCGCACGATCGCCTTGAGCACGGTGTTTGCCGTACTCGGCGTCCTGCTGACGTTCGCCGTTCTGACCGACTTCGGGCTGCGGGCCTGGTTCGAGGACCAGACGTGGGACCGACTCGCGCTGCGCCTGCTGCCGCTCGTCCCGATCTACGTTGCTGCCGGCCTGGGCCTCCAGGCGGCAAACCGGACGTGGTTCGGGCGACCGCTGTATACCGCCGCGGCGCTGCTCCTCGTGGTCTCAATGGAGCTGCTGGCGCTGAATGGTGAGCAATTCCGCTATCTGGGGATTCGGATGGCCGCCTTCCAGCCGGACAGGGTGAGCGACGCTCAATTGCTGCCCACCGTGGCCGCGATGACACTCAATGGCATGCTGTTCTACGCGGTGGCGTATTGCGCCGAGCGATTCGGCCCGGACCTGATGACGACCGCCACGTGGGTGCTCTTCTCGCTGTCGCCCTTCGCGATCATGGAGCCGCTGGCGTACCTGGGGGAGTCGGCCGAGTACTCCCACGCCTTCCTCTGGTTCTATCTCGGGCTGGCGGTGGCCATCGTGCTGCTCAGCCACCGCCGGCAGCGCAAGAGCTTCTACTATGCGGGTGTGATCAACACCGGGTTCGCGTTGTGGCTGATCGCCGATCAGTACAAGTGGCTCGACAGGCCCGCGTGGGCCAAGGTGCTGATTGTCGTCGGCCTGGCCGGCCTGTTGACCGGGCTGGGCCTCGATTGGCGCGAGCGGCGTCACACCCGCCCGGGTTCATGAGCGCGGCCGGTCCCAACAGGTGGTACGATGACGCGATGGCCGGACGGCGGATCATTCTGCTTGCGTTCCTCGTGGCGGCCGTCATGCCGTACTTTCTCAACCTCGGCGCCACGTCGATCATCGACGCCAACGAGGCCTTCTACGCCGAAACGCCGCGCGAGATGATGGAGTCGGGCAACTTCATCAGCCCGACGTTCAACTACGAACCGCGCCTCAACAAGCCGCCGCTCTCGTACTGGGTGGTGGCGGGTTTCTACCGGGTCGCCGGCGTGTCGCTCGCCGCGTCGCGCGTGCCGATTGCGCTTGGCGCCATGGTGATGCTCGGCACCGCCTACGCGCTGGGGCGCCGAGCCTTCTCGGCCCGCGCGGGGCTGATTGCCGCCGTCACGCTGGCGGCCACGCCTCGCATGCTGCTCTTTTCGCGGCGCATCATCATCGACGTGTACGTGGCGATGTTCCTCGGTCTGACGCTCCTCTGCTTCCTGCTGGCCGAGATCGGGCCC
>VEPF01000104.1:0-957 GCA_012027055.1 Gemmatimonadota bacterium
CATCCAGCTGCTCGGGTTCGGCGGGACGGCGATGGGCGCGCTGGCCGGACTGCGGCGGGCGGCGGGACACCGGGTCAGCGGCTCGGATGCGAACGTCTACCCGCCGATGTCGGACCAGCTCCGGGGACTGGCGATCGACTACCAGGAGGGCTACCGGCCGGAGAACCTGGAGCCGCGGCCGGACCTGGTGGTAGTGGGCAACGCGATCTCGCGCGGCAACCCGGAGCTGGAGCGCCTGTTGAACGAGCGCATCCCGTACACCTCGGCGGCGGCCCTGCTCAAGGATGAGGTCCTGCGCGGCCGGCGCGTGCTGGCGGTGGCGGGCACGCACGGCAAGACGACGACCACCTCCCTGATCGCCTGGGTGCTGGAGGCGGCGGGAGTGAACCCATCGTTCCTGATCGGGGGCGTGGCGGAGAATTTCGGCTGCTCGTTCCGGCTCACCGACTCGGAGTGGTTCGTGGTCGAGGCGGACGAGTACGACACGGCCTACTTCGACAAGGGGCCGAAGATGTGGCACTACCTGCCGTGGGTGGCGGTGGTGAACAACATCGAGTTCGACCACGCGGACATCTTCCGCGACCAGGCGGCCTACGACTACGCCTTCGCGCGCTTCATCAACCTGGTGCCGGGGAACGGGCGGTTGGTGGCCGGGTGGGACTCGGCGACGGTGCGGGCGCTCGCGGCTCGATCGCCGGCACCCATCGAGTCGTTCGGGTACTCGCCCGCGGCGGAGGGTGCCGCGGCGTCCGCCGAGGCGCGCTGGCGCGCGCACGCGGTACGGCAGGGCGAGGAGCTGTCGTTCGAGGTGCGGCGTGCCGGGCGCACCTGGGGCCGGGTGAGCACGCCGCTGGCCGGCGCGTTCAACGTGCGGAACTGCCTGGCGGCGATCGCGGTGGCTGATGCGGTGGGCGCCGACCCGGAGCGGGTGCGGCAGGCGCTGCGCACGTTCCGGAG
>VEPF01000104.1:967-3755 GCA_012027055.1 Gemmatimonadota bacterium
TCGCCGCCGTGCGGGGCAGGTAGCCGGGGCGGCGGGTGCTCGCGGTGTTCGAGCCGCGCAGCTACACGGCGCAGCGGCGCGAATTCCAGGCGGCGTACGAGCAGGCGCTGGCCGGCGCCGACGCGGTGCTGCTGGGGGGTCTCTTTCACCCCGAGCGCTACGACGCGACGACCGGGCGCGATCCGCAGGCGCTGGTGGGGGCATGGCACGCGCGGGGCCTGCCGGCGTTCCACTCGTCGGACGTGGCTGAGCTGGTCGCGTGGGTAACGCGGGAGGCGCGGGCGGGCGACGTGGTGCTGGTGATGTCGAACGGTGCGTTCGGCGGCATCTACGACAGACTGCTGAATTCCCTGGCCGGCTGAGGCGGGGGAGCGCGCCCCCGCCTCGGATCCGGTCCGCCGATCACTGGAGCTTCAGGCGTGCGCGACCGGCTTCGGTCCACTTTGGCCGGGCGGGCGCATTCGCCACCTCGTCACCCAGCAGGTAAAGCAGGCGGGTGATGCGCGCGAGCTTGTCGTTGTCGATGGTCTCCGGGTTGTCCGCCGGGGTGAGGTAGATGGAGTGCAGGCCGGTGGAGAACACCACGGCGGGCACGCCCTTCGCGGCGAAGCTGTAGTGATCGCTGCGCGTGAACAGGCTCTCGTTCGGCCAGAGGTCGGGCGCGATCACCAGCTTCAGCTCGGCGGCGTGCTGCCGGACCAGCTGCTGCGCCCTGGTCCCCAGGTCCGTGTACTCTTCGCCGATCATGAACACGGTGTCCGGGCGGCTGTGCCCGATCATGTCCGCGTTCAGGTTGGCGACGATGCCCGCGGCCGGCACGGTCGGGTGCTCTGCGTAGTACTGCGATCCCAGCAACCCCTTCTCTTCCCCGCTCACGAGCAGGAACACCAGCGAGCGCGCGGGGGCCTTCGGTGCCGCCGCGAAGGCCTGCGCCAGTTCCAGCACGGCAACCGTGCCCGAGGCGTCATCATCGGCGCCGTTGAAGATGGAATCGCCGCTCGCATCCGGCCGACCCACGCCGACGTGGTCCACGTGCGCGGAGAACACCACGTACTCGTCGCGCAGCACCGGGTCGCTCCCGGGCAACACTGCGACCACGTTGGGGACCCGCGTGGCAATCCGGCCGGTGGCAGTACGGAGCAGGAAATCGAGGGGAAGCTCGACCGGTGTGGCCGGCTCGGCGGCCCGCAGCCGGCCCAGGTCCAGGCCGGCTGCCTCCAGGGCGGGCGCGAAGGCGGCATGCAGGACGGCGAAGAGCGGAATGGGCGCGCTCTCCTGGGCGGTCATGGCGGCGAGCATGGGCATGGCCGCGCCGCGGAAGGCCGGATCGAGCACGGCGATCACGCCCGCGGCGTGCGCGGCCATGCCGGCGGTGAGCGCCGCCACGAGGTTGCGCTGCCAGCGCTGCATGCTCTCGGGCGAACCGAGCGTGTCCGGCGCGGCCACAACCACGAGCCGGCCACTGACGGAGGCCGGCATGACCAGGTCCGGCCGCGCCGTGCCCACATACACGGCCTTGCCGCCCACGGAGTCGGCATTGCCGGGCACGACGAAGTAGTCCTGCCCGTAGACCAGCGCCGCCGGGCCGGCCCGGAAGGTCACGGCGGCCCGATCGATGATGGCCTGCGCATACGGGTAGCGCTGGATGAACGTCCCGGAATCACCGGCGGGCCTGAGGCCGAAACGGGCGAACTCGGCTGCACCGTACCGGGCCGCGGATTCCAGCCCGGGACTGGGGGTGTTTCGGCCCAGCAGCGCATCGCTGGCGAGGAATGCCATGCGCGCCTGGACGTCGGCCGCGGTGATCGCGGCGGTGCCGTGCGCGGGTGTGACCGGGTCCGCGGCCCTGGGCGGCGCGGGCTGCTGGGCCGAGAGTGCGGCGGGCGCGAGGGCCGCGGCCGCGATAATGGCGCGTAGCGTGGGCATTGGTCTCCTGTAACCGTGCTCGGGAAGCCGGATCGCTCGCCTTACGCGCGCGCGTGCGAGCGGGTTTCAGCACGCCCGCAATATACTCGGAAGCCGGAGGCGGCGATCCCCGGGTGCTTGCCCGCCGCGGAGCGGGATCGGCAACTTGGCGGCTCGCCTCAGCGGAGCCGACCCATGGATGAGCGAGTCAGTCTGGCAGCACCGGCCCACCCAAGCCTGCGGCTGCAGGCGTTCCTGACGGAGTTCCCGGAGCCGCTCGCCGCGATCCGGCCGCCGGCCGGCTGGGGTGCGCTGCTGGCGGGCGCGGGTGCCGGTGCCCCGCTCGGGCGCGACGAGCTGGTGCGCGCGGCGGTGCGCGACATGCTCCGCCACGGCGGCTACAAGCCAACCGGGAGAGGCAAGCCCGCATCCGAGTACCTGGTGCGCGCGGCCGAGGACGGCACACTCCGGCCGATCAACGCGGCAGTGGACGCCTGCAACATCGTCTCGCTGCACAGCGGCCTGCCGATCAGCGTGGTGGACCTGGACCGCTGTCAGCCGCCACTGGCGATCCGGATCGCGGCCGCAGGCGAGCGCTACGTCTTCAATCCGGCCGGCCAGGAGATCGCGGTGGCCGGGCTGCCGTGCCTGTGCGACGCGGCAGGGCCGTGCGGCAACGCCGTGAAGGACGCGCAGCGCACCAAGACGCACGAGGGCACCGTGCGGACGCTGTCGGTGATCTGGGGCACGGCGGGACACGAGGCGCGACTGGCCGCGGCCACAGGGGGGTACCGTGAGCTGCTGGGCGAAGCCGGGGCGGTGACGGCGCCCGTGGCGATCGGCTGACGGGCGGGGCGGGCGCGGCAGACGTCGCCGCGCGCGC
>VEPF01000009.1 GCA_012027055.1 Gemmatimonadota bacterium
CGGGGGCGCGCCGCGCTGGGCCTGGAGCTGACCGCCGACTACGAGCACACGCTGCTGCGGCTCCTGAGCGGGGATGTGCTGCTGGCGCGCATCGAGCCGGCCGCCGCGCGCGAGCAGATGCAGCGCGAGCTCGAGTCGCCCAACCCGAACGTCGCGCTCTACCGGAAGTTCGCCGGCTGCGATGTGTGGCTGCTGGCCTCCGGCGCGCCTACCCCCGACTGGGTGACGGCGCACCTGGCGGAGACCACGGCCCCGGCGCCGGCCGATGCCGCCCCCGGGGAGACGGAGATTCCCGAACCACCCACTGCGGGCGCGCCGCGTGCCCGTGCACCCGAGCAGACGCAGGACACCATGAGCGAGCAGGAACAGGCCGGCGCCGAAGCCGGTCGCAAGCCGGTCGCACGCCCGCGCGCGACCCCGCCCGAAACCGCCGAGCCCGGCCGCTGCGCGTTCTGCGATTCGCTGCTGCCCGTCTCCCGCGCGGTCCGGTTCTGTCCGTTCTGCGGCGCGGACCAGAGCCAGCGGCCGTGCGGCGTCTGCGGCGAGCCGCTGCAGGCCGACTGGGCGTTCTGCATCGCCTGCGGCGAAGCGGTGGCCGTCAGCGATGCTTGAGGTTCCTCGCGGCGCCGCGTATGTTCGCCGGCGTTGCCCCGGAACGGGAGCAACGAGACCAGTCACGGAGGGATGTTTCTGATGCGGACGATCCAATGGGGTGCGCTCCTGGGCGCTTTCCTGGTTCTCGGGGCGTGCGGGGGCGGTGACCAGGCCGCGAACCAGACTCCGGCCGATACCGCGGCCGCGCCCGCGGCCCAGCCGGCGGCCCCGGCCAGCAACGTGACGCTGCCGCCCGGCGTGACGCCGGAAATGGTGGCGCAGGGCAAGGAGATCTTCAACAGCAACATCTGCTGGAGCTGCCACCAGCAGAACGCCGTGGGCGGCCCGCTCGCGCCCGCCCTCAACGATACCGTGTGGCTCAACATCGATGGCAGCTACGACGCGATCGTGAGCACCATCAAGACCGGTGTCCCGCAGCCCAAGCAGCACCCGGCCCCGATGCCGCCGATGGGCGGTGCGCAGCTGACGGAGGAGCAGATCAAGGCCCTCGCCGCGTACGTGTATTCGATCTCGCACGGCGCCTGAGCTTGCGCTCCGGAGCCCGGTGGCCTGTGCCGGCGGGGCCGCGCCTGCGGTCCGCCGGCACTTTCGTTCTGGTGCCGGCGCTAGCGCTCGTCGTCGGGGCGTGCGAGCGGCAGACCGATGCGGCCGCTGCAGGGCCGCGCGTGCTCGAGCTCGACTCCGCCAGCCTGCTTCTGCCCGACAGTGTCCGGCTGGCAACGGTGCAGCTGGACCGCGGCCTGCCCGCCGATCTCGAGCCGGCGGACGTGGCCGTGCGCGCGGGCGACATCGTGCGCTTCCAGGCCCGGGACGCGGCCGCGCACGCGATCGCCTTCGAGGGCGACGGGCTGAGCCCCGACGCGCGCCGCTTCCTCGAGACCACCGGGCAGATGCGCAGTCCGCCGCTGGTCGGTAGGGGCAATGCCTGGGTGTTGAGCTTCGCCGGCGCTCCGGCCGGCGTATACCCCTTCCGGTGCGCGACCCACGGAGCCACCGGCCGGGTGGTGGTACAACCGCGCTGAGCCCGCCGGCTGCCCGGCCGGGCCCGCAGACACCGGGAGGCGTAATGGGCACGCAGGGCTCCAGCCGGGACGTCGTCTTCCTCTCCGGTCGCCGAACACCGTTCGGCAGCTTCGGCGGTTCGCTCCGGGAGTTCACCGCGAACCAGCTGGGCGCACACGCGGCCCGGGCCGCGCTGGACGCGGCGGGAGTGGCGCCCGCCGAGATCGAGCACGTCATCTTCGGGAACGCGCTGCAGACCTCCGCCGACGCCATCTACCTGGCCCGGCACGTGGGGCTGCGCGCGGACGTGCCGGTGGCGGTGCCGGCCCTGACCGTCAACCGGCTCTGCGGGTCCGGCTTCCAGGCCATCATCTCCGGTGCCGAGCAGATCCTGCTCGGGGAAGCGAGCGTGTGCCTGTGCGGCGGCGCCGAGAGCATGAGCCAGGCGCCTCACGTGCTCCGCGGCGCGCGCTGGGGCGAGCTGCGGCTCGGCGATCCCGGTCATGCCTTCGAGGACCTGCTCTGGTCCTCGCTCACCGACTCCTGGTGCGGCCTCTCCATGGCCCGGACGGCGGAACTGCTGGCGGAGCGCTACGGCGTCACGCGCACGGAAGCGGACCGGATCGCGTTCCGCTCGCAGCAGCGCGCGGCGGCCGCGTGGGCGGAGGGGCGGATGGACGCGGAGGTCGCGCCGGTCCCGGTCCGCACGCGCGGCGGCGAGGTGCAGTTCGCCCGGGACGAACACCTGCGCCCCGAGACCACGCTGGATGCGCTCGCGCGGCTGCGGCCCCAGTTCCGGGAGGATGGGCTGGTCACGGCCGGGAACGCGAGCGGGATCGGGGATGGCGCCGCGGCGGTGGTCATCGCCGACGCAGGCTGGGCGGCAGGGCGAGGCCTGCAGCCGCTGGGACGGATTGTTTCCTGGGCAGTGACCGGCGTGGCGCCGGAGCTGATGGGCATCGGCCCGGCTCCAGCCAGCCGGAAAGCCCTGGAGCGCGCCGGACTCTCCCTGGAGCAGCTGGACCTGGTCGACGTCAACGAAGCCTTCGCCGCGCAGTTCGCAGCCGTCGCCCGGGAGCTGGCGCTGGATCCGGCACGCACCAACGTGAACGGCGGCGCGATCGCGCTCACCCATCCGCTCGCCGCTTCCGGGGCGCGCATTACTATCAACCTGTTGCACGAGCTCCGACGCCGGGGTGGCCGTTACGGCCTGGGCAGCGCCTGCATCGGGGGCGGCCAGGGAGTCGCGATCATCATCGAGGCGCGGTAGCGAACCTCCGGACAGAGGGGGCAACGATGCTCGAGTGGATCCTGCCGACTGCGCTCACCGCGGTCGCGATCATCATCAGCAGCCTCCGCGTACTGCGCGAGTACGAACGCGGCGTGGTCTTCCGCCTCGGACGCCTCACCGGCGCCAAGGGCCCCGGCCTCATCTTCCTGCTGCCGCTCGGTGTCGAGCGCATGGTGAAGGTGCCGCTGCGGATCGTGACCATGGACATCCCGCCGCAGGACGTCATCACCCGCGACAACGTGTCCGTGAAGGTGAACGCGGTGGTCTACTTCCGCGTCATCGACTCGGTGCGCGCGACCATCGTGATCGAGGATTACCTGTTCGCGACCAGCCAGCTGGCGCAGACCACCCTGCGCGCGGTGGTCGGGCAGGCCGAGCTCGACCAGCTGCTCGCCGAGCGCGAACACTTCAACACCATCCTCCGGCGCATCATCGATGAGGGCACCGATCCCTGGGGGATCGAGGTCACCGCGGTGGAGATCAAGGACATCGACCTGCCGCAAGAGATGCGGCGGGCCATCGCCCGCCAGGCCGCGGCCGAGCGGGCGCGGCGCGCCAAGGTGATCAACGCGGAAGGCGAGCTGCAGGCCTCCACCAAGCTCTCGCAGGCGGCGCGGGTGCTGCAGCAGGAACCCGCGGCCATCCAGCTGCGCTACCTGCAGACCGTGGCCGAAATCGCCACCGAGAACAACTCGACCACCCTCTTCCCGTTGCCCATCGACCTGCTCCGGCCATTCATCGAGCGGTACGGCGGTGGCAAGGCGGGCGTGCCCGCCGAGGTGGCCGATGCGGCTGCCCAGCCGACCCTGCCCCCAC
>VEPF01000029.1 GCA_012027055.1 Gemmatimonadota bacterium
AGGCGGAGCTGCGCGGGCTGGGCGACGCGCTGACCGACAAGCCGCGCGAGCACGGGCGCGCCTGGTAGCAGCGACCGGGCACGCTCGGGAGCATTGTGCTGGCGTTCACGCTCGTCCTCAACATCGTCTTCTTCTAGGGCGCACCATGGGACTCGACATCAGACTTCCGATCGGCCTGCTCTTCGCGCTCGTCGGCGCCCTGCTCACCGGCTTTGGCCTGCTGAGCGACCGCGGGCTCTACCAGCGCTCGCTCGGCTACAATGTGAACCTATGGTGGGGACTCGTCCTGCTCGTGTTCGGCCTGGTCTTCCTCTACTACGGCCGCCGCGGCACCAGTGCCATGCATCCGGCCGCAACCTCCCCCGAGGAGCGCGCGCCGCAGGAACACTGAGCGAGGCCTGCTCGCGCGGAAGCAGCCGGTCAGCCCACGGCCGCCGGGTGACGCCTCCTTGGGCGTTCTTCCCGGCGGCCGACGACCAGGCCGCGCGCGGTCCTGGCCGAGCGTCGCCGAGCGGGCTGCTTGGTGTGCTCCGGATGCTCGCCGCGGCTACCGTTCCACCGCCATCAGCAGCAGCGATTCCGCATCCTCCCCCGCGGCTACCAGCTGCGCGAATTCCGCGTCCGAGACGTCGGCGAGGAGCGCGCGCTCCGCCGCGCTCGACGCCGCGGCTTGACCGGCCTCGCCACTACGCTCTCCGCCGCCGAACGGCAACCGGAAGATGATGAGGAGCAATGCCGCGGCCGCGAGCGGCAGGACGGGCCTGAGCCACCAGAACGTCCCCGCCCGGCGACTCCGCATTGCCGGACGGCGGCGCGCGAGCGGCAGCTGGCATGCCGCAGTGACGCGCGCGTGCAGCGCTTCCCAGTCCTCATCGTTCAGCTCGGGTGCGGCGAGCACGGCGTGCAGCGCCTGCTCCTCTTCCGCGGTCAGCTCGGTTTCCCGGTCCAGCTCGTAGTCGCTCATCGTTCAGCCCCCCTGCAGGCCGCCAGCGCCTCCCGCAGCGCCCGCCTGGCCTGGTGCAACTCCCAGCGCACCGTACCGGCCGGGATGTTCATGATTTCGCCAATGTCCGTGCTGTTCAGGCCTTCGAACCCGGAGAGCTGCACGATGGCTCGTTGCCGTTCCGGCAGTCCCTCCAGCGCCTCGCGGACCCGCTGTTCCAGTTCCTGCTGTTCCAACTGCGCCGACGGCGACCGCGCCGGCGCGGCGGCGTGGTCCGGGATGGGTTCGGTGCGCCTTCTGTCCCGCTGGCGCCGCGCATTGATCGCGCGGTTCGCGACGATGCGGAGCAGCCAGGGCTGGAACGCGCGCGCGGTATCGAAACTGTCAATGTGCTCGAGCGCGGCCACGAACGCCTCCTGCACCAGGTCCTCCGCATCCTCCCGCTGTCCCAGGATCCGATAGGCCACCGCGAACGCCGGCTTCAGGTAACGCCGCACCAGCGCGTCGAACGCGGTCGCATCACCGCGTCGCACCCGCTCGACGAGCAGGGCGTCGTCCAACGCCTGAGCCTGCGTCGGCCCCGCCATCTCAGAAGCCCTGGCGCCCCGGGCCCATGGGGCGCCCGGCCTGCAGCCGGTCGCGCACCCAGCGTTTCTGAGCCGCGGTAAGCAGCGTGCTCACGCGCTCCATGGCGCGCCGGTTGTTCTCCTGCACCTGCTGCATTATCGGTCGTGCGCGCGCGGCCTGCTTGGCGAACTGCTCGCGCTGGGCCGCCGTCATGTCGCGCGGCCTCATGCCGATCAGCGGCTGCAGCTCACGACGCAGCTCGAGCATGCTCTGCACCAGCGGCGCGTTCTGCTGCTGCAGCTCGGAGTCGAGCTGCTGCAGCTGCTTGACCTGGGCCGGCGTCAGCGCCACCGAATCGCGCTGCGCGAGCAGCAGCTGGATCGGTCCGCGGCCAGGCAGCGAATCGCGCAGCAGGGCAGGTCCCTGCCCGCCCATGCCCCGGCCACCGGGCCCGAGGCCCTGGCCCTGGCCGCGACCCTGCGCGACCCCGGCGTCGGCCAGGACGGCCAGCGCCAGGGTCACCAGCGTGAATCGCTGCAGCGTGCTTCGCATTCCGTTCATCTTCCGCCTCCGCTCGGGGCACCGGAGCGACGCCGGCGCGGCGCCGCCCCGGTGGCAGCCGGAGTCACCGGGCCGCCCAACCGCCACGCCCGCCCCGGAATCCCTGACCCGTGCCGGGCGCGTGTCTCATCATACTGCGACCGCCACCCTGCATCATACCGCGGCCGCCACTCTGCATCATACCGCCGCCGCCACCCTGCATTTGCCCCCGTCCGTGCATGCTGGCGCGGCCCGGGCCGAAGCCGCGGCCCGGTCCCTGGCCCTGGCCGCGCATCGCGGCGACCGGGCCACGGCCCTGACCCTGTCCGGGGCCCTGGAACAGGTACTGGCCGGCCTTGCCGTTCTGCTCGGCGTTGAGCACACCGCGCACTTCTTCGACTGCCGCCTGATGCGAGCCACGGAGTTGCTCCCTGACCGGCTGCAACTGCGCGCGGTTCGCCAGCAGCTGCTCCCGGTCCGCCGCCGGCAGGTCGCGCATGCGCAGCGGCTGTCCGATCGGCTGGCCGCGCAATGCCTCCAGCTTCGCGATCGATTCCCTGTCCTGCGAGGCGTACTTCCGGTCGATCGCTTCCAGTTTCTGTACCTGCTCCGCCGTGAGCGAGAGCTCGGCACGGTGTGCCAGTAGCCGCTGCGCCGGGCCCTGTGCCGGCGCCCGTGCCGGGCCCTGCGCATTGGCTGTCGCCGCAGTCACCAGGGCCAGGGCCAGAATGGTTGCTCCCCGCTTCATGATCCCCTCCTCGATTCATTCACGCCTGCCACGCAGGCTTCTGTGTACAATTACAGTCGAAACCGCTCGAGTGTTGGTGCCCGTCCTACTTGCCACCGCGGTACTGCCGCCCACCGCCCGCGCCAATGCCCGTCCCGGCACTCGCGCCGCGCACCGTCTGGCCCGCGCCCACGGTTGCCGCCTGCAACGCCCGGCTCCCCAGGTCGAGCGCACCGGCGTAGTCCCTGGCCGCCAGCCTGGCCTGCGCGTCGGCCAGATATCCAGCGACCCGATCCGCCAGATACTGCAGACGTGCGGCATTGCCGCTCGCCGCGATCGCCGCTTTCAGGGCCTCGAGCCGCGCGGCCGCCAGATCGATCACCGCCGCGGCCACATCATTGCCCAGCACCTGGAGCACCAGCTTCACGGACTCCGCGTGGGCCGCCTGCATGGCCTCGACGAACCCTCCCCGATCGCTCCGGATCGCGAACGCTTCCTGGTGCAGCTCCCACAGCTCCGCAAACGCCGCGTCCGCCGCCGCCCGGCCCTGTTCGCTCGCCAGCTTCTGGTACGCCTGCTGGACCAGCGTGCCCAGGTAGGAGCGATTCGCGCCGCCCACGCTGCCGAAACAGGTCCCCGGACCTGTCGCGCAGCCCTGCCCGGGCCCCGCGCCCTGCGTGAAGCCGTAGTCATCGACCGCCACCAGATCGACGTTCTACTGCTGGTCCGCCGCGGGCGCGGTGGTGTTCTCGCCGCAGGCGGTCACACCCACTGCCAGCAGCGCGGCGGCCGCAATCGTCTTCAGTCCGTACATGTTCCCTCCGTATGCTTCGGGTGATCCCGGTTGTCATGACGTTGACCAGCTCTCGAAAACGATGTACAGCGCGGGTGGAGCAGGTGTTGGCCGTGCCTCCCGTGCCCCGCTA
>VEPF01000454.1 GCA_012027055.1 Gemmatimonadota bacterium
ACCATGAACAACTGGGCGCTCACCTTCCACACGGCCAGGCTGTCGCCGCGGATGCGCACGCCCGGCTCGCCCGCGGCCACGTCCACGTCCTCCTCGAACGTGGCGATGGGATGGAAGCTCGCGTGCTGCAGGCGGGTGATGTACATGGTCTTCGGCAGCCATTCCGCGGCGGTGCGGTGATCGCGGAAGAGCGGCAGGTAGCGCGCGTCGCCTTTCAGCGTGGCATCCAGGAACGCCGAGATGTAGACCGCCGCGAACTTCCGCTGGTCGGCGGCGGGCAGGAGCCCGCGCAGATCGAGCAGGCGCGCGCTGCGCGGCCCGTTGTCGTGCGCGCCCCAGACCGAGTTCCACTGTCCGTGGTTGGCGCGGTACACGTACACGGCCGCCTTGAACCCGGAGTCCGGACTGGTGTAGCGCAGCCGCTGGTACTGGCGCAGCCCCATGAAGCTGGAGACATCGCCGTCGTGCGAGCCGTGGAAGACCAGGTAGCTGACATCGCGCACCGGCACGAGCCGGTCCTGCGGCCGGTACTGGCCGTCCACGGGCGCGATCGCGATGATCGCGCGGATGCCGTAGCCGAACTCGAACTTCACTTTCGCATCATCCGGGTAGTGCGCGAGCCGGTTGAAGGCGGCCGCGTGCCCGACCGCTTCCCCGCCCCGCGAGTGCCCGATCAGCGCGACGTGCTGCAGGTCCACCTTCCCGCGGAACGGGTTCTCCGCGGTGGTGTCGAACTGCGCGAACTGCGCGACATGCTGCAGCAGGAACCAGGCGCGCGCATCGTTCTCGTTCCGGATGTTGCCGTTGATGAAGTTCTCGTCGATCGATGCGAAGATGTAGCCGCGGCTGGCGAGCAGCCGGCCCAGGTACTCGTAGCCCGGGTCGCTGAAGTCCTTCATGTCGTGGTTGCCGTGGACGATCAGAACCAACGGGAAGGGCCCGGCACCGACCGGATACCAGACCCGGCCGTTGAGCGGCATCTCCTTCGGCGTGAAGCCCCAGTACCGCTGCCGCGCCTTCGCGGTCTGCCCCAGGTCCACCAGTTTGCCCGCGTCCACCGGTTTCGTCTTCAGGGTGACGGAGTCGCGGTACTGGCTGCGACGCTTGTCCGTCCCGCTGCCGTAATACAGGAACCCCACGGCATAGGGCCCCGGCAGCGCGGGGTCCGGCGCCTGCAGTGTGTGGTGGGCCAGCACCACGTCGGAATCGTCTTTCGCCAGCTTGAGCGGGGCGGCGCAAGCGCCGAGGGCGAGCGCGGCGAAGGCAAGGCAGACGGGCAGCGCTGGTGAGCCCCGGCGCGATGTCGCATTGGCAGGGATCATGACGGCTTCTTCCGGGTGCAGGGGCCGGCGGAGGAACGGTGGCGCGCTCCCGGGCGGGGCCGCAAGGTGCAGCCGTGCGGCGGCGCGCACCGGGTTGATCCGTCCGCCCGCCGGCTGCATGTTCCGGCACCCTCTTTCCGGAGCTGGCATCGTGAAGCGCAGTCTCGCCCTCGCGTTCCTGCTGCCGCTGCTCTCCCACCCCGCGACCGCTCAGGTACCCGAGCTCCCGCCCATCGAAGTGCGGGTGCTGGTGCTCGACATCGCCCCGATCCTGCCGGAGAAGGAGTCGCAGCCGATCAGCACGGCCATGGGCTGGAAGGACGCGCGCGCGCTCGCCACGCAGTACGCCGCCGAGGTCGAGCAGGTGAGCCACGGGCGGGTCCGATACCGGATCGTGGCATGGCAGTGGGTGAACGAGTTCCCGGTCAAGGTGGACGGCTTCCGCTACACCACTGCCAGCTGGCTGCAGTGCTGGCAGCAGCGCGACACCTGCCACCAGCCGGACGGCACGGACTACCCGCGGCTGCTGAGCAAATACGGCATCGTGCCGCGCATTGACCGGGGCGAGATCGACGAACTCTGGATCTTCGGCGCGCCCTACCTGGGCTTCTGGGAGTCCGCCATGGCCGGTCCGGGCGCCTGGGAGATCAACGGTGGCGTCTACGACTCCGTGCCCTCCGCGCAGCGCTTCGCGATCATGGGCTTCAGCTACGAGCGCGGCCTGGCCGAGATGCTCCACAACCTCTGCCACCGCACGGAAGCGACCATGACGCACCGGCACGGCGGGTGGCGCGCGGACTCGCTCGTGAACTCCTGGGCCAGGTTCGCGGCCAACGCCTTCCAGTCGAAAGGGGTGGCCGCGGTGGGCTCGTGCCACTACCCGCCCAACGGCGTCAGGGATTACGACTACGCCGCCGAGCGCACGGTCCTCTCGACGGCCGATGACTACCTCGATTACCCGGCACTCGATGGCAGCACGAAGCCCGTCAACCGCGACACCTGGGGCGGGCCGGACTACCACCTGAACTACCTGCGCTGGTGGTTCACCCGCCTGCCGCACGTCACCGGGACCGCGGCTGACGGTACCCGGAACGACTGGTGGGGGTACGTATTCGGGCTGAACCGCTGAGACACGGAGAACAACGGCATCGGTTTCACACGAAGGCACGAAGGAGCACGAAGGCACGAAGCACGGATTTTGTGGTTGTGATGCGCGGTGGGGCTGCGATTCGGGTGGTGACTCCGCCGCACTTTCCGACTCTGCCATAGCCGTTGAAACACAAGACCTTCGTGGCTTCGTGCTCCTTCGTGCCTTCGTGTGAAACCGATGGCATGAATTTGCCTTCACTCCTGAACTGATCTGCCCATGTCCAGACCCGCGAAGTGGTTCGTCCTCCTGGCCGCGCTGCTGGCGCCGGTGTCGCTGCAGGCACAGGCGCAGGCGCAGGGAACGCCGCTGCCCGTGGACTCGGCCGTCCGGGTGGGCACGCTGCCGAACGGGCTTCGCTATTACGTACGGAAGAACGCGGAGCCGAGGGCGCGGGCGGAGCTGCGGCTGGTGGTGAACGCGGGGTCGGTGCTGGAGGACGAGTCGCAGCACGGGCTGGCGCACTTCATCGAGCACATGGCGTTCAACGGGACGAAGAACTTCCCGAAGCAGGAGCTGGTGAAGTACCTGGAGTCGATCGGCATGAGGTTCGGCGCGGACCTGAACGCGTACACGTCGTTCGACGAGACGGAGTACCAGCTGCAGGTGCCGACGGACAGCGGGAAGTTCCTGGAGCAGGGCGTGCAGATCCTGGAGGACTGGGCGCACGGCCAGGTCTTCGACCGCACCGAGATCGAGAAGGAGCGGGGCGAGGTCATCGAGGAGTGGCGGCTGGGGCAGGGCGCCGACGAGCGGATGCGGCGGCAGTACTTCCCGGTGCTGCTGCGCGGTTCGCGCTACGCGGAGCGGATACCGATCGGCGACACGCTCACGCTCCGGACCTTTCAGCCGGCGGAGCTGGAGCGCTTCTACCGGGACTGGTACCGGCCGGACCTGATGGCGGTGATCGCAGTCGGCGACTTCGATCCGGACCGGGTGGAGGCGCTGCTCCGGGAGCACTTCGGCGAGCTGCGCGCGCCCGCGGGCGAGCGGCCGCGCCCGGTCTACCAGGTGCCGGACCATGCCGAGTCGCTGGTGTCGATCACGCGGGACCAGGAGGCCACCGGCACCCTGGTGCAGGTGTTGTACAAGCGGCCGGTGGAACCGCAGGGAACGGAGGAGGCGTATCGCCGAAGCCTGCTGGAAACGCTGCACAGCGCGATGCTCAATGTGCGCCTGGCGGCGCTGCCCCATCAGGCCGCTCCGCCGTTCATCGGCGCGTC
>VEPF01000456.1:0-7435 GCA_012027055.1 Gemmatimonadota bacterium
CTCAGGCCGCCGCTGCCGCACTTCCCGGTGCCCGAAGGCCACTCGGATGACTCGTGTCTCCGCCAGCTCTGCTACGAGGGCGCGGCCACGCGCTGGGGCGAGCTGGACGACCGGCAGCGTGCGCAGCTGGAGCACGAGCTAGGCGTGCTCGCGCGCCTCGGCTTCAGCGGCTTCTTCCTGGTGATGTGGGATGCGGTGCGCTTCGCGCGCGGGCGCTCGATCCTCTGCCAGGGGCGGGGCAGCGCGGCCAACAGCGCGGTGGCGTATTGCCTGGGCATTACGGCGGTGGACCCCGTGAAGCACGGGCTGCTCTTCGAGCGGTTCCTCTCGGAAGTGCGGACGGACGGGCGCACGGAAGCGCCGGACATCGACGTCGACTTCGAGATGCAGCGGCGCGAGGAAGTGCTCGACTACATGTATGACAACTATCACCGCGAGCATTCCGCGCTCACCGCCGTCACCCAGCTGTACCACGCGCCCACCGCGCTGCACGACCTGATGCGCGCGCTCGGCTATGCGGCGGAGCTGGCGTTCACGTTCTCGAAGCGGCTGCACCACGCGGAGCCCAGCGAGGCCGCGGCGGAGCTGGAGCAGGGGATGGCCAAGGAGTACGGCCTGGACCTGGAGGAGCCGCGCGCGAAGGCGCTGCTCTTCGCATTGCGTTCGCTCGACGACGTCCCCCGCCTCCGCTCCACGCACCCCGGTGGCTTCGTGCTCTCCAGTGCGCCGCTCGGCGACTATCTGCCGATCGAGCACACTACCATGGGCCGCACCATCATCCAGTTCGACAAGGATGATCTGGACGCCGCGGGCGTGCCCAAGTTCGACTTCCTGGGGCTGGGCGGTCTCACCGCCGTGCACCTCTCGTTCGACGCCATCGCGCAGCGCACGGGCGAGCAGCTGGAGCTGTACACACTGCCCGTGGACGATCCGAAGACGTACGACATGATCGCGCGCGGCGACACCGTGGGCACGTTCCAGATCGAGTCGCGCGCGCAGATCCAGTCCATCCTGGCCACGCGCCCGGAGCGCCTGTACGACATCGTGGTGCAGGTGGCGCTGATCCGCCCCGGCCCCATCCAGGCGAAGTTCGTCCATCCGTATACCGAGCGACGCCGGGGCCGCGAGCCCGTGGTCTACGCCGACCCGCGGCTCGAGCCGATCCTCCGCCGCACCTACGGCGTGCCCATTTTCCAGGAGCAGGCCATGGCCATCTCGATGGCGCTGGGCGGCTTCTCCGCCGCGCAGGCCGACGAGCTGCGCCGCGCCATGGGCCACATCCGGAAGCTGCCGAAGCTGCACGCCGCGCTCGAACGGTTACGCGTCGCCTGCATCGCGAACGGCGTCGCCGCCGCGGTCGCGCAACAAGTGGTGGACGACCTGCACTCCTTCGCCAACTACGGGTTCCCGGAGTCGCACGCGTGGAGCTTCGCTTTGATCGCGTACGCCACGGCTTATCTGAAGGCGAACTATCCGGCGGAGTTCTTCCTGGGGATGCTGAACGCCTGGCCGATGGGCTTCTACCCACCGGCCACGCTGGTCCACGATGCGCGGCGCCACGGGGTGCCGGTGCTCGGGCCGTGCCTGCGGGACGGCGAATGGGAGTGCACCATCGTGGATCCCCGGCAAACGGACATCGGGTTCACACGAAGGCACGAAGGAGCACAAAGACACGAAGACAACGACATCGTTTTCACACAGAGGCACGGAGGAGCACAGAGGCACGGAGAACGGCGACCGCAACAACGGATTTTGTATTTTTCAACGGATTCAACTGCAACGGATTCGGAGGAGCCGACGGGAACGGCTTCAGCACCGGGCAACCCGGCATCCGTTAACAAAAACAAATCCGTTGCCGTTCCCTTCGTGCCTACGTGCTCCTTTGTGTCTTCGTGTGAAGCCGATGCCGTCTCTGTGCCTCTGTGCTCCTCCATGCCTCAGTGTGAAAACGATGCCGTTATCCCGGCGGTACGGATCGGCTGGAAGCACATCCGCGGCCTGGGTGACCGGGCGCGCGATGCGCTGCTGCGCGCCCACGAGGCCGGCCCGTTCACCAGCGTCGAGGACGTGGTGCGCCGGGCTTCGCTCGCACGTGCGGAGGCGTTGCACCTGGCGCGGGCGGGCGCGTTCGAGGCCTTCGAGCCAGGCCGTCGTCGTGCCGCCTGGGAAGCGCTGCGCGTGGCGGGCGACCTGCTGCCGCTGGCGCCGGCCGCGGCGGTGCTGCCGTTCGAGCCGCGGGAGCTGGATGGCGAGGAGCGGATCTTCCTGGATTACCTGGCCACCGGGATCTGCGTGGACGGCCATCCCATGGAGCACCTGCGCGCCCGGCTCGAGGCCGCGGGGGTGGCCTCCAGTGCGGACCTGAAGTCGTACCGGAGCGGGGAGCGCATCGTGGTCTCGGGGCTGGTGGTGGCGCGGCAGCATCCGGCCACCGCGAACGGCACGGTATTCGTGCTGCTGGAGGACGAGTTCGGCTTCTGCAACGTGATCGTACCGCGGACCATGTACCAGCATAACCGGGAGGTGGTGAAGCACTCGCCGTTCCTGCTGATCGAAGGCCGGTTCGAGCGTGAGGACGCGGTACTGAACGTAATCGGTTCGCGCTTCCGGGAGTTGCGCGTCAGCCGGCAGGATCGGGAACGCGTGAACTACCGGGCGCGTGAATTCCGTTGACGGGTAGAGCCATGGACCGGGTCGCAGTCCATCAGGCAAGGACGGTGCGGCGGCGGGCATCCTGCCGTCCGGCACTCTGGCACCGGCCCCCGGCCGACGGTGGCTTGCCGGCAGCGTTGCGAACGAGCAACATCGAAAGACTCCCCGAACCTGGAGATGGTCATGTTCCGCAAGGTCGATGATTTTGTCAGGGAATGGCAGTACGAGATGGACGCCACGTTGCGCCTGTTCCGGGCGCTGACGGACGAATCGCTCGAGCAAAGGGTGGCGCCGGAAGGGCGATCCGTCGGCAGACTGGCCTGGCACCTGACCCAGAGCCTGCCGGAGATGATGAACCGCACCGGACTGCAGGTGCACGGGCCCGCCGAGGCCGAGCCGGTACCGGCATCGGCACCGGCGATCGCGAGCGCATACGAGCTGGCGGCGGGCAGCATGCTCGAGCAGATCCGGACGCAGTGGCAGGACGACACGCTGCTGGAGCTACGGGAGATGTACGGCGAGCAGTGGCCGAACGGCGTGACGCTCGCGGCGCTGGTGAAGCACCAGGCGCATCATCGCGGGCAGATGACCGTGCTGATGCGCCAGGCCGGCCTCAAGGTGCCGGGGGTGTACGGTCCGGCCCGGGAGGAGTGGGCGCAGTGGCACATGCCCGCCCCGGAATGACGGGTGGCGAACCGAAGCGGCCGGACGGGTGGGGTGGTCACCGTCTCCGGTCTCCGGCGAGGAGGATCCTGCTGATGGCTGCGGCGATCTCGATGGCGGCCTGCGGCGGTCGCGATGATGGCTTTCGCGCCCAGTTGCTGGCGACCGATCCCGGGGCGCTCGACGCGGAGCTGAATCCGATAGCGGAGGCGTACGTCCGGCTGGTGCTGGCCGTCGGTACGCACGACTCCAGCTATGTCGATGCCTACTACGGCCCGGCCGAATGGCAGGATGCGGCCCGGAGCGGGGGCCGGACATTGCCCGAGTTGCAGGCCGAGGCGGACTCGTTGCTGGCGGCGCTGCAGCCGGTGCCGGTGGACAGTCTGGCGCAGCTCGCGCGCCTCCGGCACTGGTACCTGACGCGCCAGCTGCAGGCCGTGCGCAGCTACATCGGGATCCTGGGCGGCGACCGGCCGAGCTTCGAAGAGGAATCCCGCGCGCTCTATGACGCGGTGGCGCCGAGCCACCCGGAAGCTCACTTCCGCACGCTGCTCGACAGCCTCGCCGAGCTGCTGCCCGGCACGGGTCCGCTCCCCGCGCGGCTGGAGCGCTTCCGGCAGGACTTCATCATCCCGCGGGCGCGCCTGGACACCGTGTTCCGCGTCGCGATCGCAGAAGCGCGCCGCCGTACCGCGGCGCACGTCCCGCTCCCGGCCGGGGAGGACTTCCGGCTGGAGTACGTCGGCGCCAAGCCGTGGAGCGGATACAACTGGTACCAGGGGGCCGGGAAGAGCCTGATTCAGATCAACACCGATCTGCCCATCCACATCGAGCGCGCCGTGGACCTCGGCGCGCACGAGGGCTATCCCGGGCATCACGTCTACAACGCGCTGCTGGAGCAGACGCTGGTGCGAGGCCGAGGCTGGCCGGAGTACTCGGTATACCCGCTCTTCAGCCCGCAGTCGCTGATCGCGGAGGGCAGCGCCAACTACGGCATCGAGCTGGCATTCCCGGAGGCCGAGCGGCTCGCTTTCGAGCGGGACGTGCTCTTTCCGCTGGCGGGGCTCGATCCCGACCGGACGGAGGAGTACCAGCGGGTGCGGCAGCTGGTCGAGCGGCTGGCCCATGCCGGCAACGAAGCGGCGCGCCAGTACGTGGACGGCGCGATCGATGCCGATGCCGCGGCCCGCTGGCTGCACACGTACGCCTTGTACGAGCCCGAGCGGGCGCGCCAGCGAGTGCGCTTCATCGCCGCATATCGCAGCTACGTGATCAACTACAACCACGGCAAGGACCTGGTGCAGCAGTACGTGGAAGCGCGCGCCGGTGCGGACCCGGATCGGCGCTGGGCGGTGTTCGCCGAGCTGCTCGCCTCGCCGCGCCTGCCCTCGGGTCTCGAGATCCGGTGAGTCCTCCGGCGCGCGGCCGCGCATGACCGCCTCATCGCTCCCGGCGTCCGTCCCGCGCCAGCTGCTGCTGGCGGCGCAGGGGCTGGACCGCGCGCCGCGACGGCGGGCCACGAAAGCGGACGTACTGGCGGCGATCCAGCGGATGGGCGCGCTGCAGATCGACACCATCCACGTGGTGGCGCGCAGCCCGTACCTGGTGCTGTTCAGCCGGCTGGGGCGCTACCAGGCCGGTTGGCTCGATGAGCTGCTGAGCGAGCGGCAGCTCTTCGAGTACTGGGCACACGAGGCATGTCTGCTGCCCATCGAGGACTACCCGCTCTATCGCCATCGCATGGATGCCCCGCAGGGCATGGGCTGGAAGTACCGCGCGCACTGGGTCGCGGAGCACGGCCACGAACTGGCGAACGTGCTGGCGCACATGCGCGAGCGCGGCGAGGTCCGCTCCGCGGATTTCGCGCGGCGGGACGGCAGGCCAGGCAGTTGGTGGGAGTGGAAGCCGGAGAAGCGCGCGCTCGAAGCGCTCTTCACAGCTGGTCAGGTGATGGGCGCCCGCCGGCACAATTTCCAGCGCGTATACGACGTCCGCGAACGCGTGCACCCGGCGTGGAACGACGCCCCGCTCTCTGCCGACGTCGCGATGCGGCAGCTCGCGCTCGGGGCCGTGCGCGCGCTCGGCATCACCACAGCTCGCTGGGTGGCGGACTACTTCCGCATGGACCGCAAGCGCACACCCGCCGTCGTGGCTGCGCTGGCGGCGGAAGGAGCGCTACGCGAGGTGCGCGTGGCCGGGTGGAGCGAACCGGCGTACCTGCACCCGGACCATGAAGCGCTGGCGGACGCAGCCGCAGCGGGGAAGCTGAGTGCCACCCGCACCGCCTTCCTCTCGCCCTTCGATCCGGTGGTGTGGGACCGGGGGCGCACGCGCGTGCTGTTCGGCTTCGACTACGCGCTCGAGTGCTATCTGCCCGCGCCGAAACGGCGCTGGGGCTACTTCGTGCTGCCCTTGCTGCGCCGGGGGCAGCTGATAGGTCGCATGGATGCCAAGGCGCACCGGCGGGATGGTCGGTTCGAGGTGAAGGTGCTGCAGCTGGAGGAGAGCGTGCGGAGCAGCGGCGCGCTGGTGCGGGACATCGCCAGGGCGCTGCGGGAGCTGGCGGAATGGCACGGGACCCCGGACGTGGACGTGCGCCGGACTTCCCCCGGGCTGCTGCGGCGGGTGCTGGCGGCGCAGCTGGCGTGAGCGGCGAGCCGCGCGCGCGGCCGGTACTGCGCGGGCGGGGCACGGCCGAGAACCCGCCCGGCCGCTTCGAGCGGATCGCACTGGTGCCCGACGGCGAGACGCTCGATGCCGACCTCCTGGCGCTCGGCGAACTGCCCTCGCCGCGCACGCTGTACCTGCGGGACAGCAGCCGCAGCATCATCGCCTACAACGACAGCCCCGACATTCCTTTCGACGCGAGCATCAACCCCTATCGCGGCTGCGAGCACGGCTGCGCCTACTGTTATGCCCGGCCGTTCCACGAGTATCTCGGCTTCTCCGCCGGCCTCGACTTCGAGACCAGGATCGTGGTCAAGCCGGACGCGGCGCTGCTTCTGCGGCGCGAGCTGCGCTCCGCTTCGTGGCGGCCGCAGCCGATCATCGTGAGCGGTGTGACGGATGCCTACCAGCCGATCGAGCGCAGACTCCGGCTTACCCGCGCCTGCCTGGAGGTGCTGGCGGAGGCGCGCAACCCTGTTTCCATCATCACCAAGAACCACCTGGTGACCCGCGACGCGGACGTGCTGCGGCAGCTCGCCGGCTGCGCTGCCGGGCAGGTGAATCTCTCGATCACCAGCCTGCGGCCCGAGGTCCAGCGAGTGCTGGAACCGCGCACGTCGATTCCGGCCCGGCGGCTGGACGCCATCGCACGGCTGACCGACGCCGGCGTGCCGGTGGGGGTGATGGTCGCGCCCGTCATCCCGGGGCTTACGGACGAAGAGCTGCCCGCGATCCTGGGGGCGGCCCGCGCCGCCGGCGCCCGCTGGGCCAGCTACGCGGTGCTGCGCCTGCCGTATGCCGTGGCCGGCATCTTCCAGAACTGGGTGGAGCAGCATTTCCCGGAACGGGCCGGGAAAGTGCTGAATCGCATCCGGGCCATGCGCGGCGGGAAGCTTTACGACGCGAACTGGCGCCAGCGCATGCACGCCCGCGGAGAAATGGCCAACCAGCTCCGGTTGTTGTTCAGGGTGAGCTGCCGCCAGCTGGGGTTCGACCGGACAGCGCGGCCGCCGCTCTCGATCGACCACTTCCACCCGCCGGGTGATCCGCTCCAGCCGTCACTGTTCGATTGATGCCCGCGCCGGCGGGCAGCGCGGCGATTCGGGTCGCGCAGCCCGCGGCCCCGTCCGGGGCCGAGTCCGACTGTCAGCGGTGGAAGTTGACGCTCGGCAGGATGCGGGCCGCACCGCGGTTATTGTCCGCGCGGTTGATGATCCCGAGCTGCACGCCGTGCAGCTCCCGGGCGTGGTTGTACACGGCGATGGTGAGCCCCCGCTGCACGCCCCTGACCTCGGTGTACGCGCCGACACCGATGCCCGCGAAGTCGGTGGTGCGAAGCTGGGCCACGGACACTGCCAGACCCCGCACTTCCGGAGCGCGGATGCGGTAGGCGCAGCGGGCAAGGCACTGGATCCGCTGCGCGCTCTCGAGCCCGCCGCGCGAGACCGCCGCG
>VEPF01000456.1:7445-8652 GCA_012027055.1 Gemmatimonadota bacterium
CAGGCCGGCGGCGCGAAGGCCGCGCCTGCCGCCTCCCGCGACCGTGGCCAGGCCGGCCGCGCTGATGCCTTCCATGTCACCCTGGGCGACGGTGGCCAGGCCGGCGAAACCGATGCCCTTCAGGTTGCCTTCCGCCACGGTGCCGAGGCCGGCGAAGCTGATGCCGGTCATGTCGCCCTGCGAGACGGTGCCGAGACCGGCCAGGCTGATGCCGGTCATGCTACCCTCGGCCACGGTACCGAGGCCGGCGATGTTGATGCCGACCATGTCGCTCTGGGAGACGGTGCCGAGGCCGGCCACGCTGATGCCGCGCATGCGCCCTTCCGCGACGGTGCCCAGGCCGGCGAGCACGATGCCGTTGATGTCGCCCTCGCTGACCAGCCCCACGCCGCCGATGCCGATGCCATTCAGCTGGCGGTGGGTGACCGCGCCCACGAGGCCGACGGCAGCGCCGTTGATGGCCGCTGCTTCGGGCCCGACGAGCCCGAGCGCGAGGCCGTTCACCGCCAGGTCGGGATTGGCGCCGTCCCGGTCCGGGGTCGATGGAGGCTTCCAGAGGGTGAGGTTGACGCCGTTGACCTGCTTGACGTCGCGGTCGGAGAAGTTGATGCGGAGCCCGTTCCAGCGGGGCGAGTTGCCGAAGCTGATCCCGGTGTTCGCGGTGCCGAGGTCGAGGGACTGGCCCGCGACGGCGGCGGGCAGCAGTGGCAACAGGAAAAGAGCTAAGGTGGCTCTGCGCATGGCCGTGATTGGTTCGGGGAACGCGGGACACCCGGGGCGTCGTTGACCCTACGCGGCCCGTCCGGCCGGGGATTCAGGCGCGGCGTCCGGGAGGTACGATGCGCCGCGGCCGGGCTCAGGGCGAATCCGCGGTCTGCTCATGCACGCCGAGGTGCTCGCCCTTGAAAACCCGGAACAGGTAGTAGAGGGAGGGCAGCAGCACGGCCATCCCCATCGGCGTGGACCAGAGCACGAAATGCAGCACACCGCGCGGGGCAGCCGCGGCGTTCAGGGTGAGATCCGGGTAGATGATGAAGGGATACTGGGCGGCCGCCCAGCCGACCAGCAGCGCTGCGACCTGGACCACGGACGTGACCCGGGCGAGACGATAGCGGCGCGCGCGCAGGAACCAGCCGGCTGCCAGGGCGGCGGCCACGCCCAGCGTGAAGACCGGGGTCCCCGGCCCGCCCACGAGCCCGGCCCAGAG
>VEPF01000456.1:8662-19422 GCA_012027055.1 Gemmatimonadota bacterium
CGCCGATGGCCAGCGCCAGGGGGGTGAGCCAGGGGGCGGCGCCCGCGACCAGGACGTCGTGCTCGGGAGTCAGGCGCAGGGTGCCGGCGGAAACGGCGCCGAGGCACATCCCGAGGATGACGGGAGTGATGGTGCTGGCGGCGCCGAACACCACGCCCCAGCCGCGTCCGGGCGGAATGCGGAGGTGGCGTGCGCTCTGGGGCGAGTAGGCGCGAAACACGAAAGCGGCGCCACGCAGGATGATCCCGAGGAGCGCCAGGTGGAGGGGCAGGAACAGCGCGATGCTCAGCGCCTGATAGGCCAGCGGAAAGGCCGAGAAGATGACCACGATCACGAAGATCAGCCACACGTGGTTGGCCTCCCACACCGGCCCCATCGCGTACGCAATGGCGTCCCGCTGTGCCGCCTGCCGCGGTCCGCGCGCGCACAGGTCCCAGACACCGCCGCCGAAATCGGCACCGCCCAGCACGCCATAGGCCACGAGCGCCACCACGCCGAGTCCGGCGACCAGCAGTTCAGCCGGCATGCGGCACCTCCGCAGGCTTGGGGCCTTCCCCAGTGCTGCCGTCGGCCAGCCGCCGCAGCAGCACGACGAGCGCGATCCCGAGCACGAGGTAGAGCAGGGCGAAGCCGGAGAGCGTGACCGGCACCGCGCCGACCGGGGTCACGCCGTCGGCGGTGCGCATGAGCCCGTAGATGATCCAGGGCTGGCGCCCTACTTCGGTGACGATCCAGCCGGTTTCCAGCGCCAGGAATCCGAGCGGAGCGGCGAGCACGAGCGCGCGCAGCAGAAGCCGGTCGCGGCCGACGTCGGACCGGCGGCGCCGCCACGCGTACCAGAGCGCCACGGCCGCCAGCAGGAAGCCACATCCCACCATGATCTGGAAGGCGATGTGAGTGAGGCCCACCGGCGGACGCTCGTCGACCGGAAAATCCTCGAGGCCCCGGACCACGGTGGCGGGGTTGTGGCCGACGAGCAGGCTGAGGCCGCTCGGGATGCGAATGGCGCCGCGCACGTGGCCCTGGCCATCAGGAATGCCGCCAATGAGCAGCGGGACGTGCGAGGAGGTTACGTAATGCGCCTCCACGGCCGCGAGCTTGGCCGGTTGGTACGCGGCCATGCGGCGGGCGCTCAGGTCACCGCTGAGCGGCTGCAGCACGGCCGCACTGCCGGCCACCAGCAGTGCCAGGTCGAGCGCGGAGCGGTGATAGGCATCCCGCCGGCCGCGCAGCATCCCCACCGCGTACACGCCCGCCACCGCGAAGCCCGTGGCGATGTAGCAGGACAGCGACGAGTGCAGGGCCAGGTGCAACCAGGCGGGCGTGGCGAACACCGCCAGCGGATCCACTTCGACCAGGCGTCCGCCCGCGACCTGGAAGCTGGTGGGCGCCTGCATGAAGGCGTTGGCCGCGACCACCAGAATCCCGGAGAGCAGGCCGCTCAGCGCGATCGGGATCCCGGTCAGCCAGTGCGTGCGCGGCGCGAGCCGATCCCAGCCGTACAGGTAGAGGCCGAGGAAAATGGCCTCGATGAAGAAGGCGTAACCCTCGAGCGCGAAGGCGGGACCGACCACGCCTCCGGCCAGTCCCATGAAACGCGGCCAGAGCAGGCCCAGCTCGAAGGACAGCGCGGTGCCGGAGACCGCGCCCACGGCGAAAGTGAGCGCGGTGGCCTTGGCCCACTTGCGCGCCAGCGCGCGGAAATGCGGCCGGCCGGTGCGCAGCCAGCGCCATTCCGCGAGGACCATCAGCAGCGGCATGCCGATGCCCAGCGCGGCGAAGACCATGTGGAACGCGCGCGACACCTCCATCTGCAGGCGCGCGGCGAGCAGCGAGTCGATCATGGTGATTCACCCGTTGGCACTGCCTGCCCGCCACACGTTATTCCGTCGATCCGCATCCGGAAAGCCCTCGTACCGTTCGATCGACTGGCCACCGGAGTGGCGGGCGGAGAATGAACCACCCGCGGGATCGCGCGCCGCGGCCGCTTGCCCCGGCCACGAGGTTGCGGCAGTCTTCGGGGGATTCCTCCGCAACCCTGAGAAATGGAGTGCTCGACGATGAGACGGATGGTGCTGGCCGTGTCGCTGCTGGCGGCGGCGATGGCGGTTCCGGCCCGGGCCCAGACGTGGGCCGTGGACGACCCGGTGCTGAAGCAGATCTGGGAAGAGGGCACGGCCCGCTCGCAGATCTACTCGCTCGCCCAGGTGCTGCTCGACTCGGTCGGCCCGCGCCTGACGGGCACGCCGGAAGCGGACGGGGCGATGAACTGGCTGGTCGCGACCTTCCAGGGCATGGGCATCCCGGCGCGCAAGGAGCAGTACGGGACGTGGGCGTCCTGGCGGGGCGGCATCACGCACGTGGACCTGCTCAAGCCGCGGGCACGCGCGCTGGAGGCGAACCTGCTGGGCTGGAGCGCGGGCACCAAGGGCAAGCCGGTGCAGGGCCCGGTGATCCTGCTGCCCGAGTTCAAGGACTCGGCGGAGTTCCGGGCGTGGCTGCCGGGCGCGAAGGGGAGGTTCATCGCGCTCGACGCGGCCCAGCCCACCTGCCGGCCGGACCGCCAGTGGCAGGAGTTCGGCGCGCCGGGGCGAGGTGCCGGCGCCGGTGGCCCGTTCGGCGGGGCGCCCGCGGTCGGCAGTGTCGCGGACACGACCAGCTCCTACGGGCGCATGGTGGCGCAGCGGAACGCGGCCCGGGCGGCCTGGCAGCAGCGGCTGCGGGCCACGGGGCTGAACCTGAACGCGCTGCGGACCGCGCTCGAGGATGCCGGCGCACTCGGCTTCGTGCAGTCGAACTGGTCCAACGAGACCGGCATCAACAAGATCTTCACGGCCATCACGAAGAAGGCACCGGCCGTGGATCTGAGCTGCGAGGACTACGGCCTGGTATTCCGGCTGGCCGAGCGGAACCAGGGACCGCTGCTGCGAGTGTCGAGCGAAGGCGAGCACCTGGGCGAGGCGCCGATCTACAACGTGGTGGCGGAGATCAAGGGCAGCACGAAGCCGAACGAGTACGTGCTGCTGTCGGCCCACTACGACTCGTACCACATCGCTCCCGGAGCCACTGACAACGCATCGGGCACGGCGACCATGCTCGAGGCTCTGCGGATCCTCAAGCAGGTCTACCCCAACCCGAAGCGGACCATCATCGCCGGATTCTGGAACAGCGAGGAGCAGGGCCTGAACGGTTCGCGCGCCTTCGTGACCGACCACCCGGACATCGTGCGGGGGATCCACACGGTGTTCAACGAGGACACCGGGACCGGGCGAATCACGAACATCTCCGGCCAGGGCTTCCTGAGCGCCGCCGAGTACATTGGCCGCTGGGTCAACAAGCTGCCGGCCGAGCTGACGCGCGAGCTCCGGCTCACCTTCCCGGGCTCGCCCAGCGGGGGCGGCAGCGACTACGCGTCCTTCGTGTGCGCGGGCGTGCCCGCGTTCAGCCTCAGCACGCTGGGCTGGGACTATGGCAACTACACGTGGCACACCAATCGTGACACGTTCGACAAGCTGGTGTTCGATGACCTGCGCAACAACGCGGTGCTGACGGCCATGCTGGTCTACCTGGCCGCGGAGGATGCGCAGCCGATGCCGCGCGACCGCCGGACCGTGCTGCCGGGCGGACGCGGCGGGCCGGGCGTCTGGCCCACGTGCGGTGAACCGATGCGGACCGGCCCGCGCCAGTAGTGCGCGCGGGCAGGCGCACGGAGAAGGGGGCGCGGCCGGTCACGGTCACGCCCCCTTGGGCATGTCACTCCCGGCTGCTGCTCAGTATCCGAGCTGCTTGTCCACCAGGTTGCGCAGCGAGCGGCCGGCGCGATAGCGCGCGACGTTATCCACGATCAGGTCCACCTCGCGCCGCCAGAACCGGGGCGTGGTCCCGCTCACGTGCGGCGTGATCAGCACGTTGTCGAGCGTCCAGAGCGGCGAGTCCGGGGGAAGCGGCTCGCGGGCGAACACGTCCAACCCGGCCCCGCGCAGGTGTCCGGAGCGGAGCGCATCCGCCAGGGCCGCTTCGACCACCACGTCGCCGCGCGCCACGTTGATGAGCACGGCGCTGCGCTTCATGAGGGCCAGCCGGCGGGCGTCGAGCAGGCCCGTGGTCTCGGCGGTGGAAGGCGCGCAGACCACCAGGTAGTCGCTGCGGGCGAGCAGCTCATCGAGCGCGCCGGGGCCGGACAGCATGGTGCTGCCGGCGTCCGCCGGGGCGGCTCGGCGGCGCACCGCGAGCACGTCCATGCCGAGGGCGCGGGCCCGAGTCGCAACCTCGCGGCCGACGCCGCCGAAGCCGAGGATTCCGAGCGTGGCTCCCTGGACCTCGCGCGCGGCCAGCGGATCGCACTCGAACGGCCGCTTGCCCCACTCGTGCGCCGCCTGGGCACGGACGGCGAAGTCGAAGCCGCGCGCGAAGTGCAGCACCATGCCCAGCACGCTCTCCGCCATGGGCGGGGCGTGCACGGCGGCGGAGTTGGTGAGCAGGATGTCGCTTTCGACCAGCTCGGGATGCAGCAGCGAACGCACGCCCGCGGCGCCGGAGTGAATCCAGCGGAGCGCCCGCGGCGGCTCGAGCGCAGCGAGCAGCAGATCCCGCGGCAGCCCGAGCGCCATGATGATCTCCGCCCCGCGCGCGGCCGCGAGCGCTTCCAGCCCCGCGCCGCCGCCGTCTCCGCGGCCGCTCACCGGCTCGCGCACGTGCACCAGACGCCAGTCCGGACCGAGCGCCGTCGCGATCTCTGCCGGCGCCCACTCCGGCAACGCCCAGGTGGCGCGGTCATCCTGCATGTTGAAGACAGCGATCCTCACCCTGCCTCCTTCGACCCCGGGGCAGCCGGCCCCGGGTGGCGTCACCGGTAGTTCCCGAACTTCAGCTCGATCCCGTAATCCTCGCCGCGCAGGAACGCCTGCACCGCCTGCAGTTCGTCCTTCGAGGGGCTGGAGACGCGCAGCTCGTCGCCCTGGATGGCCACCTGCACCTTCTTGAAGCCGCGGCCCTTGATGGCCTTCACGATCGCCCGGGCGGTGTCCGTCGGGATGCCCTGCGTGAGCGTGATCTCCTGCCGTACCCGGCCGCCGGAGGCCGGCTGCTCCTTGCCCGGCTGCAGGTTCTTCAACGGCACGCCGCGGCGCACCAGCCTGGTCTGCAGCACGTCCCAGGCGGCCTTCAGCTTGAATTCGTTCTCCGCTTCGAGCGTGAGCAGGTTTCCGCCCCGGTCCAGCGTCAGCTGCACCGGGCTGCCCTTGAAGTCGAACCGGGTGGCGATCTCCTTCTGCGCCTGGTTGACCGCGTTGTCCACCTCCTGCAGGTCCGCGCCGGTGGTGACATCGAAGGAGTTCTGCTGAGCCATGGTCTTCTGCCTCGGTCTCGGTCGTGGATGCCGACGGGGAGCAATAGGCTCGTCCGGCAGGTGGCCCGCAAGCCGGTCGCCGCGTCAGGGGGCATGCCGCGCTGGCGCCCGGCCGTGGTCCATCGCCATTGTTCGGGCGCGCATTTCCGCAACGCCGGCAGTCCGCCCCGGGACCCGACCGGACGCCGGCCTGCCCTGAGGGAATCCCTGACCGGAGGGCGAAGATGTCAATGATGAAGGAGTTCAAGGAATTCGCCGTCAAAGGCAACGTCATCGACATGGCGGTCGGCATCATCATCGGCGGTGCCTTCGGCACGATCGTGAAGTCCCTGGTGGAGGACGTAATCATGCCACCCATCGGGCTGCTGCTGGGCAACGTCGACTTCTCCAACCTGTTCGCGGTGCTGAAAGCGGGTGAGACGGTGCTGCCGCCGTACGCGTCGCTGGCGGATGCGAAGGCCGCGGGTGCCGTCACCATCGCCTACGGCTCGTTCATCAACAACGTGGTGACGTTCCTGATCGTGGCGTGGGCAGTGTTCATGCTGGTGAAAGGCATCAACAGCCTCAAGCGCAAGGAGCCGGCGGCACCCGTGGCGCCCAGCGAGAAGCCGTGCCCGTACTGCGCGACGGCCATCCCGCTCGCGGCCAAGCGCTGCCCGCACTGCACTTCCGAGCTGATCGGACTTTCCGCGTAATCCGAAGCCGGCGACCGGGGCGGAGGCGCACGCGCTTCCGTCCCTCGCCCCGGCGGGGTCGGTGCCTGGCGCCGGCGCCGGCCGCATACCCGTGCGGCGGTGCCGGCAGGCCGGCCGGCGAGCCCGCGACGTCTCTCCTCAGGACGGTTGTCATGCGACGTCTTCAAACCGTGCTGCCGTGGCTGCGCCCGGCGGCCTTCGCGGCCGGCTTCCTCGTGCTCGCCGGCCCCGCTCGCGGCCAGTCCCCGGCGCCGGCCGAGATCGATGCGCTCTTCGCGACCTGGGACCGACCCGGCTCCCCCGGCTGCGCGCTCGGCGTCCTGCGCGACGGGCACTTCGTCTATCAGCGCGGCTACGGCGCCGCCAACCTCGCCTACGGCATCCCTAACGGCCCCGGCATCGTGTACTACGTCGGGTCATTATCCAAGCAGTTCACCGCCGCGGCCGTGGCGCTGCTGGCGCAGGATGGCCGGATCGGGTTGAACGACGACGTACACCGCTACTTCCCGGAGCTGCCGGACTACGGCGGTCCGGTGACGATCCGGCAGCTGATCCATCACACCAGCGGCATTCCGGACCTGTACGGGCTCATGGCGACGGCCGGCATACCGCTCGAGAACGTCTTCAGCGACTCCGCCGCGGTGGCGCTGATCGCGCGGCGGCGGGAGCTCGATTTCCCGTCGGGCACACAGTACCGCTACAGCAACGGCGGCTACTTCCTGCTCGGGCAGCTGGTGAAGCGCGTGACCGGCAAGTCGCTCAGGGAGTACGCGGCGGAGCGCCTGTTCCGGCCGCTCGGCATGGACAGCACGCACTTCCACGATCAGCCCTGGAGCGTGGTCCCCAACCGGGCGATCAGCTACCAGCCGGATGGCACGGACTTCCGGATCAGCTACCTCGGGAACTTCGACAAGATCGGAGCGGGCGGGCTCTACACCACGCTCGGCGACCTGGCGAAGTGGGACGCGGACTTCTACCAGCGCCGGGTCGGCGGTGAAGCCCTGCGGCGGACCTCGCTCACCCGGGGCGTGCTGGCCGGCGGCGACACCATCACCTACGCCTTCGGTCTCGTGCTCGGCCGCCTGCTGGGGCGGCCGGTGGTCCGGCACGACGGGGCCATGATGGGATTCCGGGCCGCCCTGCTGCGTTTCCCGGACGAACGCTTCACCGTGCTGACGCTCTGCAACCTCGGGAACATCGACGCCGGCCAGCTCGCGGACCGCGTCGCCGCACTGTTCCTGGAAGACCTCGAGCAGAAGCCCGGATCGGCGCCGCTCCGGCGGTGAGCAAGCGCGGGGCGGGCGCTCTTGGCCGGAGTCGCCGGCCCCGTGTACATTGCGCTGCAGGGAATCCAGCGGGCAACGACGGAGCAGGCGGCGGTGGCAGGTCACAGCAAGTGGGCGCAGATCAAGCGCAAGAAGGCCGTCAACGACAACAAGCGCGGCCAGCATTTCACCAAGCTGATCCGCGCCATCACGGTGGCAGCCCGGTCCGGGGGCGGAGACCCGTCGATGAACCCGCGGCTGCGGCTGGCGGTGGACACGGCCAAGGCCGCGTCCATGCCCGCGGATAACATCGAACGGGCCATCAAGAAGGGCACGGGCGAGCTGGAGGGAGTCGAGTACCACGAGGTGACGTACGAGGGCTACGGCCCCGGCGGCACCGCGCTGCTGATCGAGACCATGACCGACAACCCGACCCGCACCGTCAACGACATCCGGTACGTGTTCAGCCGCAATCACGGCAACCTGGGCACCAGCGGGGCGGTGGCCTGGCAGTTCGAACGGCAGGGGCAGGTCTACGTGGATGCCCACCGCTACGACGAAGACAGCGCACTCATGGCCGCGCTCGAGGCGGGCGCCACGGACATGCGCCGGGACGGTGACGGCTACGTGATCACCACGGAGCTGCCGAGCTTCGGCAGCGTGCAGGAGCGACTGAGGGCGGCCGGCATCGAGGTCGAGAGCGCGGAGCTGGCCATGGTGCCCAGGAACACCGTGGCGGTCGGCGGCGAGGACGCGAAGAAGCTGATCAAGCTGATGGACGCGATCGATGACCTGGACGACGTGCAGAAGGTCTACGCCAACGCGGACATCGACGAGGCCGCCTTCGCCGAGGCGGGCGCGTGATCGTGCTCGGCATCGACCCGGGTTCCGCCACCACCGGGTATGGCGTCGTCGCTCGGGCGAGCGACGGCGCCGTTTCGCTTCTGGAGTGCGGCGTGATTCGCACCGAGGCGCGCCAGGCCCTGGCACTCCGGCTGCGGCAGATCTTCGAAGGAATCCAGGAGGTGCTGGGGCGGCACGCGGTGGACGCGCTCGCGGTCGAGACGGTGTTCTACGCGCACAACGTGCGTACCACCGTGGTGCTCGGCCACGCCCGCGGGGCCGCGCTGCTGGCCGGGGCGCTGCGGGGAATCCCGGTGGCCGAATACGCCCCCGCGGAGATCAAGAACGCCATCGTGGGTACCGGCCGGGCGAGCAAGGAGCAGGTGCAGTTCATGGTGCAGCAGTTGCTGCGGCTGCGCACGCTGCCTCGACCCGCGGACGCGGCCGATGCCGTGGCGATCGCGCTCTGTCACTGTCAGGCCGCCCAGCTCCGGGAGCGGCTCCAGGGGGCGAGATGATCAGCAGGATCAGGGGCCGGCTGGTGCGGCGCGACATCGGCAGCGCGGAATTGATGACGGCGGGTGGCGTGGCCTACGAGCTGGAAGTCCCGCTCGGCGTGTTCGAGAAACTGCCGGCCGAAGGCGCTGAGCTGGAGCTGTACACGTACCAGGTGGTCCGCGAGGATGCGGTCACCCTGTACGGCTTCAACGACCAGGCGGAACGCGCCATCTTCGCCCGCCTGCTCACCGCGTCCGGGGTGGGACCCAGACTGGCGCTCAACATCCTCTCGGCACTGCCCCCAGAGCGGATCGTGCGCGCCATCCTGGAAAGGGACGTGCTCACGCTCCGGCGCATCCCCGGACTGGGGGCCAAGAAGGCCGAACGGCTCGTGCTCGAGCTCGCCGACCGCCTCGATGATGTGGCCGTCACCGCCACCGACGTGCGGGGGCGGGGGGCGGCCGCCGAACAGGCCGTGAGCGCGCTCATCACCCTCGGGTACTCCCAGTCCGAAGCCGCGGCCGCCGTGCGCAAGGTCCTGGACCAGCAGGGCGGACGGGAAGGCGCGGACCTGATCCGCGCGGCGCTCGGCCTGCTCACCGCCCGCAAGTAGGTTGCGCGGGGCCGGGATCGGCCCCAACCGTGCGGCCGGCCGGGGGGAGAGCCGCCCGCGCAGCCGCGCCTCAGAGCTAACCTTATGTATAGCAATTGCTTGCGCACGGGGAGGCAATGCCACCCGAGGCCCGTGAGGACACTCGGCGAGACTCCCGGTCGGACCGTCACGCGCGCGTCAAACTCGGACCGGCAGCTGCTTCGGGCGCACTGGCATCGCGGAGCCACACGGGGCCGGCGCCGGGCCGCCCGCGTCGCAGTGGCGAGCCGCGGCTGACAAACGAGCGCGGCACGGCATGAACGGCTTGCACAATGCGGCCGCTTGCCCCCATAGTGAAGCAACTCCCACCCGAAGATACCCCGGAGCGGACGCCGAAGAAGGAATCCGTATGGATACGAGCAGGATGCCCACGCGGAGGCTGCGTATCTTCCTGCGGGACTTCCGCATGATCGAGGCGCAGGCCAGCTTCGCCGAGGGCCAGTCGCTCGCCACGTATTTCGCCAACCGCAAATGCTACCTGAACCTCCGGGGCGCGCAGTGGGCGAGCACGAACGTCGACATCAAACACGCCGTGCTGCGCCTGGACCAGGTGCTGTGGGTGGCCGCGCCGGACGGCGACGTCCTGCTCACCAACGCGTCCGGTCAGCCGCAGCAGCGCCTCGTCGAACTGCAGCTCGACGGCGGCCTGCTGATCCGGGCATACCTGCTCATGGGCGAGCGGCAGCGCCTGAGCGACTTCCTGGAGTCCACCGGGGAGTTTATCCCCATGACCGGAGCGCAGCTGCTGCGCAGCGGCCGCCCGCCGCGCCAGGTGAACGTCACGCTCGGTGACGTGGTGCTGAACCAGGCCGCGGTCCAGGCGGTCTGGGAAGTGGGGGCGCAGGACGACGACTCCCTCCAGCCGGACCTGGAACAACCGGCCTTCACGAGCGGGCTGGACGACCTGCCCGAGCTCTGATTCGCCGGCCCATGGCCCGGTCGGGATGCCCCGCGGCGCCAGTGGCTCCGCGGGGCTTCCGTGCGCATAGGCTTCGATTGACAGGCCGGCGCGAGGCGGCGTAGCGTGAGCAACCGACTCGTAAGATGACACAAGGAGACGCCATGCCCTCCCGCAGCCTCCTGGCCCTGCCGAACGCCATCGCCGCCCCCCTGCATGCGGCCGCCCCGGACCCCGACTACCGGAACGAGTCGTTGCCGTTCGAGCGGCGCGCGGCGGACCTGGTCGCGCGCATGACGCTGGAAGAGAAGGCGTCGCAGATGATCGATCGCGCCGCCGCCATCGAGCGGCTGGGTGTGCCGGAGTACAACTGGTGGAACGAAGCGCTGCACGGCGTGGCGCGGGCGGGACTGGCGACATCGTTCCCGCAGGCGATCGGCATGGCGGCGACGTGGGACGACAGCCTGATGTTCCGACTGGCGACCGTGATCTCCGACGAGGGGCGGGCCAAGTACCACGAGTTCCAGCGCACCCACCAGCGGCAGCGCTACCAGGGACTGAC
>VEPF01000341.1 GCA_012027055.1 Gemmatimonadota bacterium
GTTGGTAGGAATGATCCACTGCACCACCATCCCCGGCTGCAACTGGAAGTTCTCCGAGACGATGCTGTCCGCGCGGGTGCCGCCCTGCAGCCTGGCGGTGAGTTTGTAGACGCCGGCCTTGGCATCGTAATCGAAGGAACGCTTCCGGCCGCTTTCCACCTGGCCGAGCAGGCGCCGGCCGGTACCGCTTGACCTGGATATGTAGACGGCCGTGCCGCTCAGGCCGCTCACGTTGTTTTCGACTTCGATGGGCACGACGAAGTTGCCGGGCGCCGCGCCGCCCTCCGCGCCGGATTTGGCGGCGCACGCGCCCAGGCCGAGGCCGGCGGCGGTGATCAGCAGGACGGACGCAAGCCTTGCAGCACGCATACTTCCTCCAGGAGTTGTCGGGGTTCGGCTCCCAGCATGCGCAGGCTCGCGGGCCTGCGCAAGGAGCCAGCCTGCGGGTCCGGTTCGATTTCCCGCACCAACGCCCGGATTGCGTGCCACGGCGCCGGCGGGACTGCCGGCGCTGCGTGTCGGGGGTGGGCATTACGGCAGGCCGGATCGAGCGGCCGGGGTGCATGGCTAGCAGCCGGGCCGTATGATTAGCCGGGCCGGTTCCTGCGCTGCGGCGGCAGCAACCGGGTGTGTCCCCACTCCAGGAGGCCATCATGGCCGCTGAATTGATCGAAGTTCCGTACATCTGGAAGGAAGGCGAGCTCATTCCCTGGCACGACGCTCAGATTCACGTTCTGAGCGTCGCCGTGCAATTTGGTTCATCGGTGTTCGAGGGTATCCGCGCCTATGCCACTCCCCGCGGTCCCGCCGTATTCCGTCTGCCGGAACACCTCCGGCGTTTGCAGGACTCCTGCCGGATCTACCGCATGGAGCTGAAGTACTCGGCTGACGAGCTGACGCGCGGCGTGGCCCGACTGATCGCCGCGAACCAGCTGGAAGCCTGCTACATCCGGCCGATGGTGCTGCGTGGCTACGGCACGGCCGGGCTCAATCCGGTCGGCACCTCGGTCGAGACCTACATCGCGGTCTATCCCTGGGGCACGTATCTGGGCGAAGGCGCGCTCGAGCAGGGCGGCGACGCCTGCGTCTCCACCTGGTTCCGGCCGCATCCGAACACCTTCCCCGCGATGGCCAAGTCCGCGGGGCACTACAACTGCAGCCAGCTGATCAAGGCCGATGCCGTGCTCAAGGGTTTCGCCGAGGGCATTGCGCTCAGTCCCGGCGGGCTGGTCAGCGAGGGCAGCGGCCAGAACGTGTTCCTGGTGCGAGGTGGGGAACTGTACACGCCCGCGCTCGACGGCTCACTGCTGCACGGCATCACGCGCGCATCCGTGATCGCGCTCGCCCGGGACATCGGCATCAGGGTGCACGAAACGCAGATTCCGCGGGAAACGCTTTATGTCGCGGATGAAGTCTTCTTCACGGGCACGGCGGCCGAACTGACGCCCGTGCGCAGCATCGACAACATCACCATCGGCTGCGGCCGCGCCGGCGAGATCACGCGCGTGCTGCAGAAGCGCCTGCTGGACATCATGCATGGCCGCACCCCCGATGTCTTCGGCTGGCTCACCTACGTCGCGGACGTGCTGGTGCGTGATACGGTCCCCGTCTGAGCCCCGCGCGCAGCGCGTCGCCCCCGCGGCGGCGCGCTGCCCGGCTCGTCGCCACTCGCAACGCGCTCCCGCGCCCAACTCGCACCGGATCCCATGAACGATCGTCGCACCTTCTTCGGCTACTGCTCCGCCCTCGGCCTGGGCGGCACCCTGCTGCCCGGCGCCCTCTGGGCGTTCACCCAGGAGGGGCAGGAGCGCGTGACCGCCGCCATGGTCAGGCAGGCAGAACAGCTGGCCGGCCTCGAGTTCACGGACCAGGAGCGCGACAACCTGGTGCGCGGCCTGAACGGCAATCTCCGCAACTACGAGTTGATCCGCGCCGTCCCGATCGCCAATGCCGTCCCGCCGGCCGTGCAGTTCGACCCCGTCTTGCCCGGCACGGTCTTGCCGGCCGAGCGCCGGCCGTTCCGCTACACGCGGGAGCGGGGAGTGCGCCGGCCGGAGAACCTGGCCGCGGTCGCCTTCTGGCCCGTCACGAAGCTGGCGGAACTGGTCCGGTCGAAGCAGGTGCGGCCCAGCGAGCTGACCCGCATGTACCTGGAGCGACTGAAGCGCTACGGGCCCGGGCTCGAGGCCGTGGTGACGCTCACCGAGGAGCGGGCGCTGCGGCAGGCGGCTGACGCCGATCGCGAGATCGCTGCCGGACGTTACCGGGGACCCTTGCACGGCATTCCCTGGGGCGCGAAGGACCTACTGGCGGTGCGCGGCTACCGCACCACCTGGGGCGCGGCCCCCTACGAGCAGCAGCAGTTCGACTACGATGCCACGGTCGTGGAGCGGCTGGATGCCGCCGGGGCGATCCTGGTCGCGAAGCTGACGCTCGGCGCCCTGGCCATGGGTGATCGCTGGTATGGCGGCATGACGCGCAATCCGTGGAAGCCGGACGAAGGCTCGAGCGGGTCTTCCGCCGGCCCGGGTGCCGCCACCGCCGCGGGCCTGGTCGGTTTCAGCATCGGCACGGAGACGCTCGGTTCCATCGTTTCGCCGGCCACCCGCAACGGGGTGACCGGCCTGCGCCCGACTTTCGGGCGAGTCAGCCGGCACGGCGCCATGGCCCTGGCCTGGAGCATGGACAAGATCGGCCCCATGTGCCGGAGTGTGGAGGACTGTGCGCTGGTGTTCCAGGCGATCATCGGACCGGATGGCAAGGACCCCACCGCCAGTCGCGACCTGCCGTTCAACTGGGACCCGGACGGCACGGCGCGCCGCCTGCGCGTGGGCTACTACCAGAGCGCGTTCGCCGCCACCGATCGGGACGGCCAGCCGTATCCGCTCGACCGGCGTGCGCTCGAGACCATGCGCCGCCTGGTGCCCGATCTGGTTCCCATCGAGACCCCGAGCGAGCTGCCGCTCAACGCGCTCCGGATCATCCTCAACGCCGAATCCGCTGCTGCCTTCGACGATCTCACCCGCAGCGGTCGCGACGACCTGATGGAGCAGACCAGCTCCTGGCCGGCGTCCTTCCGGCAGGCGCGTTTCATCCCGGCGGTCGAGTACCTGCAGGCGAACCGCATCCGCACCATGGTGATGCAGCAGATGGCTGAAACCATGAAACAGGTGGATGTGTTCATCACGCCCAGCTCGCTCGGCAACGTGCTGCTGCTCACCAACCTCACCGGACACCCGGCCGTGGTGCTCCCGGCCGGCTTCCAGGAGAGTGGGGCGCGCGCGGGCACGCCGGTGAGCATCTCCTTCATCGGGCAGCTGTACGGGGAAGCGGACCTGCTGCGCGTCGCCCGGCTGTGGCAGAACGCCACGGACTTCCACCTCCGGCAGCCGCCCGGCTTCGAGGCATGAGCGGAGAATCGCGATCCCAGCTCGTTGAAGCTCTCGGGCAATGAGCGCGCCCCGGATCGCGGTGCTGGGGGGTGGCATCGTCGGCCTCGCCACCGCGCACGCGCTGCTCCGCGCCGGGCGCGGCTACCGGGTCACGGTCTTCGAGAAGGAGCCGGAGGTGGCCCGGCACCAGAGCACCCACAACAGCGGCGTGCTCCACTCCGGACTCTACTACCCGCCCGGTTCCCGCCGCGCACGCCTCGCCCGCCCCG
>VEPF01000268.1 GCA_012027055.1 Gemmatimonadota bacterium
GCCTCCAGGCTGCGGTCCGCATCGAGTGCGGCCACGCCCACGTCGAGCTGCTTGAGGTTGAGCGGCTCGCCGCTGCGGGTGAAGCCCCGGGCCAGGCGCGTGAGCCCGGCGGCCAGGCTGGAGTCCTTGAGGTACCGGGTGCGATCGGGGAAGCGCCGCTGCACCACCATCAGCTCGGACTCCCGCAGGTACTGTTCGATGAGCAGGCCGGTCGGAGCCGCGGGCCGGCGCAGCACGCGCGCCGCCCGGACGGTTCCCGGCCCCATGCTCCGGCCCAGCAGTCCGCGCTCTTCCCGGGGGCGGCTGCGCACCTCCGCGATCGCCCGGCGCACGGCCCCGGGCTCCAGCCCCAGCTCCTGGCCGATGCGGATGACCTCCGTGTCGGGAACGCCCTCATCGCGGGAGGCGGGGCCAGCCTGCAGCTCGACCGCGCGCCGGATCACGGCCTCCAGCTCCTGGGAGGTCAGGTTGCGCGCTGGCACCGGTGCGTCTGGCGGACGGCGCTCGGGAAGGTCCTGGTTTCCGGATCGACTCATGGTTCGCGGCGTGGCTGCGGCCCGCACGGAACGTGCGCGTGCCCGCCAGCAACATTAAGCGGGCGGGGAGCGGGCGGCTATCGTCCTGGCGAGCGCGACCGGGCGCCCGGCCGCGCCCCGGCGCGCACCGCGGCCCCGCGGCGCACCCCAGCGATCCCCCACTCCGGCCCGGTAGGGGCCCTGCTGCTACTTCGCCTCGAGGCCCACCGCCACCTCGGCCAGCGTGGCCGCGTAGACGCGGTTGCCCTCGGCGGCCGGCGAGGCGGTGAAGTGACCGGGCGGGAAGCGGAACCACCCGAGCTGCTTTCCATCGCGGGCGTCCAGCAGCCAGAGGTGTCCGTCCACCGAGCCGATCGCCACGCGTCCGTTGGCGACCGCCGGCGACGACTCGTAGATGGTCGAGCCGGTGGCGGCCACCCACAGCTCCCGCCCGTCCTCCGCCGCCAGGCAGCGTACCTCGCCCTTGTCGCCCAGGCACCCGATGTAGATGCGCCCGCCCACCACGCGCGGCGAGGAGTAGCCGTACTTGTCGCCGGGCGATTTCACGGTCCAGACGGGCGCGCCGGTGCGCGCATCGACCGCGTGCAGGACGTTGTCGTTGGAAGGCACGTACAGGCGCCCGCCCGTCACCGCCGGGGCCCCGATCGCGGCCGAGTAGTAGAAGCTGGTGGGCGTGGCCGCGTAGCGCCAAAGCTCGGCGCCGGTGGCCGCGTCCAGCGCGTAGACGTAGCGGTCCCATGCCCCGATGAAGAACCGCTCGCCGTCCGTGCCGGCCGGGCTCTGCGCGAACGCGCTCGGGCCGGCGGGCAGCGGGAAACGCCAGCGCTCGCGGCCGGTACGCACGTCCAGTCCGTACACGACGCCATCGCCCGAAGCGATCGCGGCCACTCCTTTCGCCACCGCCGCCGAGGCGTAGACCGGACCGCCGGTCGCGAAGCGCCAGCGCTCCTGCCCGCTGCGCGCGTCGAACCCGTACACCTGCGCGTCCGCACTGCCCACGATCAGCGTGTTACCGGCCAGCACCGGGCTGGAGTGGCAGTAGCCGCCGGTTGCGGCCTGCCAGCGCACGCTGCCGTTTTTCGCGTCGAGCGCGTAGACCACGCCGTCCATGGCGCTCACGTACAGCGTGCCCCTGCGCAGCAGCAGGTGCGAGAGCACGCCGCCTCCGAGCGGGCGGGTCCAGCGGACGCGCAGTGCCCCGTTCGCCTCCGGCTCCGGCACCGGCGCCGGCGGCGGCGCCGGCGTCGCGGGCCGGGCGAGCGGCACGGTGGCGAAGGGCGTCGTCTCGAGACCCGTGGCGGTGCGGCGGTAGATGCGGACCTCGCCGGCATCCGGGTCCACCTCCACGCGCTGGTACGATCCCTGGTAGAGGCCCTTGCCCATGGTGCAGGTCATGCCGCGCCAGTCCCAGCGCAGGTCGGCGTGGCCGTGGCCGGTGAAGACGATGCGCGTGTTGCAGCGGGCGAGCACATCCCCGAGTGCGGCATCGTCATCCACCGAGCCCGCGCGCCCGGCCGGGAGGTGCATGAACATGAACACGGGCGTATCGCTCGGGAAGCGCTGCAGCTCCTGCTCCAGCCAGCGCCGCTGGGTGCCGCCCACGTGCCCCCAGTGCGAAAGCGGCACGGTGGTGGCGAGCAGGGCGAACACCACGCCGCGATGCTCGAAGATCTGGTGCGCCGGGCCGACCCGCTGACCGAACAGTTGCAGGCCGTACGGCGCCCACCGCACCTCGTGGTTGCCGGGCGCCATCCGCACGCGGTAACCCAGCCCCGCCAGCCCGCGGTCCAGCGCATCGTACTCGTCTGCCCAGCCCCGCTCCGTCACATCGCCCGCCAGCACCGCCAGCTCGGGCGAGAAGCCCGCGATCTCCTCGAGCAGCGCGCGGTTCTTCTCGTGGTTCTCCGGGATCCCGAAGTGCGTGTCGCTGAACACGGCGAAGCTCCAGGGCGCACGCTCACTCCAGGGCAGGTGGCGCGGCGCCAGCCACGCGGCCATGCCCAGCCTGAGCAGCTCGCGCCGGGTGAGCGATGCCTGCAGCAGCTCGATGGTCATCTCAGCTTCCGCGGATGGTCCGGTCCAGGGGGAGCCGCACTTCCTCGTCGTAGAGCCGCGCGAGGGTGGCGGCGGGATCGGCGGTGATGCCGGTGTGCACCGGCGAGCATTGCAGCACGTCCGAGCGCGGCGCGGTGAGCCAGTGGAAGCGTTCGGACGGGGGCAGCAGCGCGATCGGTCCGGCCGCGGCGTCGCCGTGGGCCACGGCCGCGCACGACTCCAGGTACCGGAGCAGCAGCGGCAGGTCCACGTCCGGCACGGCGCGCCGGAGCGTGGCCTCGTCCCGGACCAGCCGCACATCCAGGAATTCCGCCGTGCGCGCGTGCAGCACCACGCCCAGGTTCACGAACGCACCCAGGAACGGGTGCGGCACCGCACGCAGCACCGCGAAGCTGTAGGCCACTCCGGGCGACGTCATCAGCGGCGTGCCTTCTTTCGCTGCGGCGGGTTCCGGCGCGCCTCATCCTGCGCGCCGCTCGCGGTCGCGACCCAGGCGCGCGGCGCCAGGAGCCGCGTGCGCAGGTACTCATGATAGCGCGCCCGCGCCCCGTCCGCGTCGGTCACATCCCGCGCGAAGTGCGGGTCCAGCAGCAGCTCGTCGGGTACGGCGGTGAGAACGGCGCGGATGACGTCGTCCGTGAGCCGCGGCGCCAGGTGCGCGTCCGCGGCCTCGAGATCGTCGGCGCGCGCCAGCAGCACGTGCTGCGCACTGAGCGGGAAGGGCGTCCGCGCGCGCGCCTCGTCGACCGTGCTCCAGTCGTGGTGCGCGTAGAGCGACGTGCCGTGATCGATCAGCCACGGCCGCCGCTCCCACACCAGCAGGTTCGGGTTGCGGTGCGTGCGATCGGGATTGGTGATCAGGCCGTCGAACCACACGATCTCCGCGGCCAGCGGCGGTGCGATCAGGTCGCTCGCGGCGTAGCCATCGTAGTTGAACGCACCGTCCAGGTAGCGCAGCCCGATGTTGGTGCCGTGACTGGCGCGCAGCAGGTGCTGGATCTCGGGGTCCTCCTCGTCCAGGCCGAACTCCGCCGCCACGTGGATGCGCGCGCGCGCGGGCACCGGCCCGG
>VEPF01000134.1 GCA_012027055.1 Gemmatimonadota bacterium
CGGCCAGGGCGGCGGCGCCCACCACGGCGATGAAGAAGACCAGCACGATGTCCTCGGCGATGTCGAGCTGCTCCAGCGCCATGAACACGGACAGCAGCACGATCGCCGCCTTGGCCGCCCGGCCCAGGCTGGGGCCGCCCGGCAGCCCGCCCGCGGAGGCCAGCACCAGGTCCTTGACGAACTCGCCCAGCAGGATCCCGAGCACGAGCACGATCACCGCCGCGATCACGTTCGGGATGTATCCCAGCAGCTGCGCGAACAGGGCGCTGACCGCGGTGATCCCCAGGGCGTTCGCGCCCAGCAGGATCACCAGCAGCATGACCGTCCAGAACACCAGCTTGGCCAGCACCGTGGAGGGATCCAGGTGCGTGCCCGCCCGCTCCAGCGCCTCGGTGACGCCCCCCTGGCGCATCCACCGGTCGAAGCCGATCCGGTGCAGCACCATGTCGGTGCCGCGCTCCACCATCTTCGCGATGAATAGGCCCACCATGAGCGTGCCGATCGCCGCCGCCAGACGCGGCAGGAACAGCACGATCTGCTGGACACCTTCTTGCAGCCGCTGGACCAGTGCTTCGAACATTCCGCTGTGCTCCGAGCGCGTGATGAGCATCAACGCTGGCGATACCTCAGGCGCGCCGCAAGCCCCGAGAGCCCGCCCGTGAGAGCATTCGTGGACCGCGACGGGGGGCGCTGGGACGTGGTGCTCGGGCGCGAGTCCTACGGTGCGTTCGTCCTGCTCTTCGTTCCGGCATTGGCCGGACCCGTCCGGCAGGCGAGCTTCCCCGTGGACGGTTATGATATCGCGGTCGTGGCGCTGGCCGAGCTGCCCGCCGCGCGCATCCAGCAGCTGCTGGACGAGTCACTACCGACCTGACTGAGATGAAGCCTTTCCAGGACGAAACCGGACGCTCGTGGGTGGCCACCGCCTACGAGGAGCAGACCCCGCGCCACCACGGACGCTGGTATCTGGTCATGCACCCGGCCGCTGGACCGGAGCCCCTCCTGCCCATGCCGGAGGTGCGCTGGCAATCCCGCCGCAGCGCCGAGCGCACGCTCGCCACCATGTCGGAGTTCGAGCTCCGCCGGCGCTTGTTCACGCTCCTCGAGCGGGAAGGCATCACGGCCGGGGCCACGCCGGAGGGCGGCGCCGCCCCGGGCACGCCGCGTTCCGGCGCCGGCAACCGGGCTCCCTGAGGCGGGCATGAGCCCGGCTGAAGCTTCCGCGCGTTGCGGGCAGGCGCGCGCGGCGGAGTATCCGCAGCTCGAGGCCGGCCGCATCTTCCTGAACGCGGCCAGCTACGGCCCTCTGCCCGCCAGCTCGCTCGCGGCCCTGGCGGAGTACCAGGCCAGGCGCGCCGCGGCCCGCCTGGGACCCGATGACTTCGGGGCGGTGCTGCCGGCGGCGCGCGCCGAAGCGGCCCGCCTGGTGGGCGCGGACCCCGATGAGATCGCGCTGGTCCCCAACACCAACGTGGGCGTGAACATCGCCGCCAGTATCGCCCGGCAGCGGCACCAGGACCGGGATTTCCGGCACACCATCGTGGTCAGCGCGGGCGAATTCCCGGCCAACGTCTACCCCTGGCTGGCGCTGGAACCGCTCGGCATGCGCGTGCGCATCCTCCCCACCGACGAGCTCGGCAGGCCGCGCGAAGACGCGCTCTTCCGGGCGCTCGAGGACGATGACGTCGCCGTGCTCGCCCTCTCCGCCGTGCAGTTCGCCAGCGGCTGGCGTGCCCCCATCGAACGCCTGGGCGAGCTCTGCCGCGCCCGCGACATCCTCTTCGCCATCGATGGCATCCAGGCCGCCGGCGTGATCCCGGTGGACGTGCGCGCCGCGCACATCGACGTGTTCGCCACCGGCGCCCAGAAATGGCTCTGCAGCCCGTTCGCCACCGGGTTCGCCTACGTGCGGCGCGACTTCTGCCGCGCTTACGAGCCGGAACAACCCGGCTGGCTCTCCTTCGGCGCGGCCGCCGACTTCAACCGGCTGTGCAGCTACGACTACGACCTGTACGAGGACGCCCGTCGCTTCGAGGTCGGTACCCTCGCCTATCCCGAGTTCATCGCCATGAGCGGCGCGCTCCGCCTCATCAACGACATCGGCGTCGCCGCGGTCTGGCAGCACGTGCGCGCCCTCCTCCAGCCCCTGCTCGACTGGGCGCGGAGCCGGGACGACGTCATGGTCACCAGTGCTACCGGCGAAGCGCACCGCTCCGGCATCCTCTGCCTCCGGCCCCGCGACGTGGCCGGCACCTACGAGGCTCTCGCCGGCGCGCACGTCACCTGCGCCCTGCGCGAGGGCGCCATCCGCCTGGCCCCGCACTTCTACAACACCGCGGCCGAGATCGCGGCCGTGCTCGAGATCCTGGACCGGTGCCGGTGACCGCGCTGCTCGAGCCGCACACCCATGCCCTGGCCCGCACGGCCATCGGTCCGGTCTACGCCGGACCGCAGCTGCCGGCCGCCCTCATCTCCCAGGTCGTGCTCGGCGCCCGCGTGGAGGTACTGGAGCGGACCGGTCAGTGGCTGTGCATCCGGACCGGGGATGGATACGTCGGCTGGACTCACGAGGGCTACCTGCTGCTCGGCGAGGAGGCCTGGGCGAAGGCGTGGGAGCGAGGGCAGGGGGGCGAGGGCGTGGTCTCGCTCGGCGCGGAGCTGAGCGACGACGCCGGACGGCCCCTGATGCGCCTGCCCTGGGGCGCCCGAGTGGTGCGCCGGGGCGCCGCGTACTGGCTCCCCGCCGGCCGCACCGGCCGGCTCGCCGGCGGCGGGCTGGTGGCCGTGGCGCGCCTGCCCGAACTCTTTCCCCCCGCGGGCGAGAGCATCGTGCGTGCCGCCCGCCGCTGGCTCGGCGCGCCCTACCTGTGGGGTGGCATCACCCACCAGGGCGTGGACTGCTCCGGGCTCGTTCAGGCCATCATGGGGCTGCACGGGATCGCGCTGCCCCGCGATTCCCATCAGCAGGCGGAGGTCGGCGGCCTCATCGCCGGCGACGACATCCTCGCCGACCTCCATGCCGGCGACCTGCTGTTCTTCGCCGACCACGGCGACCGCGTCTCGCACGTGGCGATCAGCACCGGCGGCAGCGCCATCATCCACTCCGCGCTCGGGAACGGGGGTGTGGCGGAAAACGATCTGGCCGGGCCGCTGCCATTCGAGCGCCGGCTGCGCGCCCTCCTGGTGCGCGGACGCCGCGTGCTTCCCGAGGGAAAGTAGCCGCGGCTACCTGGAGGGCGGCGGGAGCTTCAGCTTCCGGCCCGGGATCAGCCGATCGGGCCGGACGCCGGGATTGGCCTTCCGCAGCGCTGACACCGTGGTGCCGTTGCGCTCCGCGATGCCGCCGAACGTATCGCCCCGCCGGATCGTGTAGGTGCGGGTCGTGGCGCTGCCCACCGCCGCCTGCGCGGCGCTCGGTGGCCCGCCCGTGCCCGCCAGCTCCCGCTCCAGCATGGCCAGCGGCACCTGCGCCTCGGAGCGCGTGAACGCCCCCAGCCTGGCCCCGATCGCATCTTCGATACGCTTGGCCTGCCAGGTGGATGGCACGTCGTTGCTGATGATCGAGAACGCCAGCCGCTCGCCCTCCGCCGACCGGACGTAGCCGGAGAGCGCCGAGACGTGATCGATGGTCCCGGTCTTCGCCCGCAGCCGCCCCGC
>VEPF01000133.1 GCA_012027055.1 Gemmatimonadota bacterium
GCGTACGCGGGATTCACGGCGCGCAGGATTTCCGGGTACCGCACCACGTGCCACGCCCCGAGCGTTCCGATCAGCAGGAACCAGAGCACCATCACCGGCCCGAACACCCGGCCGACCGTCGCGGTCCCGCGGCTCTGGAACGCGAACAGGCCGACCAGGATGCCGATCGTGATGGGGAGGATGTACGGCTGGAACACGGGAGTGGCGATGCCCAGCCCCTCGACCGCCGAGAGCACCGAGATGGCCGGGGTGATCATCCCGTCGCCGTAGAGCAGCGCCGTCGCGAAGAGACCGAGCAGCAGCAGCGCGCGCCGGGCCCCGCGCGGTCGGTTGCGGTGGGTGACGAGCGCGGCCAGTGCCAGCACGCCGCCTTCACCCTGGTTGTCCGCCCGCAGGATCAGCCAGAGGTACTTCCCGGAGATGACCAGCAGGAGCGACCAGACGATCAGCGACAGGATGCCAAGTACGGCCGGGGGCGTGACTCCCACGCCGTGCTCGGGGCGCAGGGATTCGCGCAGCGCGTAGAGAGGGCTCGTGCCGATGTCGCCGTACACGACCCCGATGGCCGCGAGCGCCAGCGGCCCCAACCTGTCCCGGCGGCCGTGCCGCGGGGCAGGGTGTTCAGTGGGCAATCAGCTGGACCGTGATGTTGAAGACCAGGAAGAACAACGCGAGCAGGCTGAAGCCGAGCACCAGCTTGACCGTCGGTGCCAGGCCGGTGCGGGATGAGGGCAGCTCCGCGCCGCAGGACTCGCAGACCAGGGCGCCGCGCGGCTGGGGCAGGCCGCAGTCACGGCAGGCGCGGCCGGTGCGGGGAGATTCAGCCTGGTCGGGTGTGCTCACCAGGCACAACGGGCAGCAGCTCTCACCAGCCAGGGAGTAGCCGCATATGGGGCAGCAGTTGGCAGCGACGCTCATGGTTATCTCCGCCTCCCGGCATCGGCAGGCGACTACCAATCTGCCGTGCAGCCGGTGAACGCCGTGCGAACAGGTCGCTGACCGGCATTAACACGGTACAAACAGGCGGAATGGCGGGCGCAGCCACGTCGTGCTTGGATGGTCCGGGGCGGGGCAGTACCATGAAGGCCATGGCCGAGCGAACGCTGCTGGTGATCGAAGACGAGCCGCAGATCCGGCGGGTGGTGCAACACGCGCTGGCGGACGAGGGCGTGCGCATCAGCGAGGCGGAGACCGGTCGCGAGGGGATCGATCTGGCTGCCGCGGAGCGTCCGGCGCTCGTGCTCCTGGAACTGGGACTGCCGGAAATGGCCGGGATCGCGGTGTGTCGCGAGATCCGTAAATGGGCGATCATGCCGATCATCGTGCTGTCGGCGCGGCATGCGGAGTCGGAGAAGATCGCGCTGCTCGAGGCGGGTGCGGATGACTACGTCACCAAGCCGTTCAGTCCGGCCGAATTGCGGGCGAGGGTGAACGCGCAGCTGCGGCGGGCCGGGCTCTCGGAGGCCGGCGCGGCCGACGGCGTGATCCGGGTGGCGGGCCTGGAGATCGATCCCGGCGCCCGCGTCCTGCGGCGGAATGGCGAGGAGATCCATCTCACGGCGACGGAGTGGGACGTCCTGCGCATCCTGCTGCGGAACGCCGGGCGGACGCTCACGCACCAGCAGATCTTCCGCGCGGTCTGGCCGGGTTCGGGCGGCGACCCGCAGCAATACCTGCGCGTCTACGTGGCCCGGCTCAGGCGGAAGCTGGAGCCAGACCCGATCCGTCCCCGGCTGATTCTCACGGAAGTGGGCGTCGGCTACCGCCTGGCGGCCATGCCCTCCCCATGAGAACGGGGTGGCGGCGGGTGGCCGACGGGCTGGCGTGGCTGGCGTTGCTGGCCGTAGTCACGGCCGCGCTCGCGGCCGTGCAGTCCAGCCTGGACAAGGCGCACATGGCGCTGGCCTACCTGCTCCTGGTACTGGTCGGGAGCAGCCGCGGCGGCCGCTCGGTGGGGATCGGCCTGGCCCTGCTGGCCTTCCTCTGCTTCAACTTCTTCCTCCTGCCCCCGCACTACACGTTCCGGATCCACGATCCGCTCGACTGGCTGGTGCTGATCTCCTTCCTGGTCACGGCCGTGCTCGGGGCGGAGCTGCTCGACCGCGCCCAACGCCAGGCCCGCGACGCCACCCTGCGTGCCGAGGAGATCGACCGGCTCTCCACGCTCGGCGCCGAGACCCTGAACGCCGGCCGCGCAGAGGAAGCGGTGGGTGCCATAGCCGGCGTGATCCGCGCCACCCTGGACCTGGGATCGTGCGAGATCTACGGGCCGGCCGGCGATCACTTCCGCTGCATTGCCGACGCCCGCCGCCCGGGCTTCACACCGCGGGCGGGCGAGGAGCTCGACCGGCTGGCGCCGCGGGTGCCGGAGGAAGGACGGGTACTGGTCCTCAAGGCCGATGGGACCGCGGTGCTGGAAGATCCCGGCAACGCGTCCCTGGGTCAGATCCTGGCCGGCCGCGAGGACGCCTTCGGCTACCTCATACCGCTCCGTGTGCGCGATCGCACCGTCGGCATGCTGCGCCTCGAGGATGCCACGCCGGTCCGGCCGGACGCTTCCGGACGCCGCTTCGCCGAAGCGCTCTCATACTATGCCGCGCTCGGCGTGGAGCGGGTCCGCCTGCTCGCCGATGCCCAGCGCGTCGAGGCCCTTCGCGAAGCCGACCGCCTCAAGGACGCGCTCATGGCCGCGGTCTCCCACGATCTGCGCACGCCCCTGACCACCATCAAGGCGGTCGGCCACGAGATCCTCCGGGACGGCGATGAGCGCGGCGCCATCGTCATCGAGGAGACCGATCGCCTCAACCGCGTGGTCTCCGACCTGCTCGACCTGTCCCGCCTGAACAGCGGCGGCATCCCGCTCGACCTGGCGCTGAATCCGGCCGATGACCTGGTGGCCGCGGCCGTGCAGCAGACCGCCGGCGTGCTGGGCGATCACGAGCTGCGCGTGCGGATTCCCGAAGACGACATCCTGGTGGGACGCTACGACGCGGTCCACTCCGTCCGCGCCCTAGCCAACCTCATCCACAACGCGGCCAAGTACTCACCGCCCGGTTCGCCCATCTTCCTGACCCTCGAGCGCACCGGGGACCGGCTCCGCCTCGGCGTCGAGGACCTGGGTGTGGGCGTGCCCGCCGGCGAGACCGAGCGGATCTTCGAGCCGTTCGTGCGCCTGGAGCACACCGGGCGCACGGGCGGAAGCGGCCTCGGCCTCTCCATCGCCCGCCGGCTCGCGGAAGCCCAGGGCGGCCGCGTCTACTACGAGGATCGAAACGGCGGCGGCAGCCGCTTCATCCTCGAGCTGCCCGCCGCCGATCTCCCGGTGACCGACGGCTGACCCGCCGGCCGCGCTCAGCGCGCGCCCGCGGGCGCCGACTCCTTCAGCAGCCGGTCCACCGCCGCCCGCAGCGTCGGCTCCGCAAAGATCCCGGTGACGCGGTGGCGGATGCGGCCGCTGCGATCGATCAGGAACGACGTCGGCAGACCCCGCACCCCGCCGAACGCCTGTTCCAGCGCCGGCGACGCCTGCCCTACCGGGTACGTGATCGAACGTTCCGCCAGGAACCGCCGCACCACGTACGGCGTGCCCACGTCCGTGCTCGCACCCAGGATCACACACCCATCCGCCGACCGCTCCCGGTGCAGTTGAACG
>VEPF01000289.1:0-1312 GCA_012027055.1 Gemmatimonadota bacterium
CCGTGGCCGAGACGCGGGCCCGCTTCGGCTGGGACGACGGCCGCACGGTGGGCCTCCATGCCGGCATCATGGGCTACAAGCAGGGGCTTGAGCAGGTGGTGGAGGCCGCGAGGCTGGCGACTTCGCGGAAGCTTCCGATCCGGTTCGTGCTCGCGGGCGGCGGCAACCGGGCGGACGCGATCCGCGACGCGGCCGCCGGTCTCGGCAACATCGACCTGCTGGGCGTCCAGCCGGACGGAATCCACGCGAGCCTGCTCGCGGCCGCGGACGTGCTCCTCCTGTCGGAGCGTGCCAGCCAGGTCGACATGTCCCTGCCGAGCAAGCTGACCTCCTACTTCGCGGCGGGGCGCCCGATCGTCGCCGCGGTGCCGCTCGGCGGTGCCACCCCCGACGAGGTGGAGCGTTCCGGGGCCGGGCTCGTCGTACCGCCGGGGGACCCGGCGGCGCTGCTGACGGCCGTCACGGAGTTGCGCAACGATCCCGCCACCGCCACGCGGCGCGCGCTGGCCGGGCCGGCCTACGCGTCAGCCAACACCTCGCCCGCGGCCTGCCTCGAGCGAGCCGCACAATTCGTGGACGCGGTCGCCGGCCGCGACGCAGCGCCGACGGCGGTTGCCGCATGACGGCGCCGCAGGATCGCCCGAAGGCCCTGATCACCGGCATCACCGGCCAGGACGGCTCGTACCTCGCGGAGCTCCTGCTCGACAAGGGCTACGAGGTCCACGGGCTGATCCGCCGCTCCAGCTCCTTCAACACCGGCCGCATCGACCATCTGTATCGCGATCCGCTCCAGGAGCAGACGAGCCTGTTCCTCCACTACGCCGACCTCACCGACAGCTCCAGCCTCATCGGGCACCTGCACCGGATCAGGCCGGCCGAGGTCTACAACCTGGGCGCCCAGAGCCACGTCAAGGTGAGCTTCGAGATGCCCGAGTTCACCGCCGAGACCGCGGCCATGGGCACCCTGCGGATGCTCGAGGCCGTGCGCACGGCGGACTGGCCGATCCGCTTCTACCAGGCGGGAAGCTCCGAGATGTACGGCAAGGTGCTGGAATCGCCGCAGCGCGAGACCACGCCCTTCAACCCGCGCTCGCCGTACGCGGTGGCGAAGGTCTTCGCCCACTTCATGACCGTGGACTACCGCGAGGCCTACGGGCTCCACGCCAGCAACGGCATCCTGTTCAACCACGAGTCGCCGCGCCGCGGCGGCACCTTCGTCACCCGCAAGGTGACCCGCGGGGTCGCGGGCATCATCACCGGCACACAGGAGCACCTGTTCCTCGGCAACCTGGACGCGCAGCGGGACTGGGGC
>VEPF01000289.1:1322-1691 GCA_012027055.1 Gemmatimonadota bacterium
TCGTCGGCCTGGACTGGGAGCGCTACGTGCTCGTGGACGATCGGTACCTACGCCCGACGGAGGTTGAGGAGCTCTGCGGCGACGCCTCCAAGGCGCAGCGGCAGCTCGGCTGGAGAGCTGGCACGGGCTTCCGCGACCTCGTTCGGCTCATGTTGGAGCATGACCTCGAGGGGGCCGGAGTATCGGCCGCGTTTAGGCCAGCCGCTAGCTCATGACCTACGCATGAGCATGCGAGGGATTGCCATGGCGATCATCGATCGGGCGCCTGCGGGAGTTGCTCGACATCTCAGGGGCGGATCGGTAGCTGCCCGTCTCGTACGACCGATTGTCAACCGAGTCGTTTCTAGTGAATACGCTGAGGTCACGGTA
>VEPF01000289.1:1701-2093 GCA_012027055.1 Gemmatimonadota bacterium
GGCCATGCGGCCGGGATTCGGATCGAGATCGATCCGAGGGCAGAGAAGTACTACTGGACGGGAACATTCGAGGTCGAAGTGCAGGAAGCACTCGTTCGCCTGCTCGGGCCTGGGGAGGTGATGTGGGATGTCGGCGCCCACAGTGGCTTCCTTACAGCCCTTGCGTCGCGGATTGTTGGTCCAGACGGTCAGGTTGCGGCGTTCGAGCCGCTACCTGCCAACCTCGCCAGGCTGCGCCGGACAATGGAATCGAACGCCCAGACCAATGTCATTGTGAGACCGGTGGCCGTGTCGGAGGCCCTCGGAGTTGCGGCGTTTCTTCAGGCAGCGCGCTCCAGCATGGGGAGCATCGTGGAGTCGGGGCCGACGGTCGAGCCCGACGAAGTTGAGTC
>VEPF01000289.1:2103-3647 GCA_012027055.1 Gemmatimonadota bacterium
GGAGCGTCGGAGTGGCTCTCTCGGACGCGACCCGCCCTCATCGTGGAGTTCCTGACCCCCGAGCGCCTTAGGGAGGCCGCTGCTCTGCTTCCTTGGTATCGGTTCCGCGCCGTCGACCAACACAACTACATCGGGCAGGCGCTCGATGGCTGATGAGTTCTGGCCCGGCCGCCGGGTGATGGTCACAGGCGGTGGGGGGTTCCTCGGCCAGGCCGTCGTCAAGCGGCTACGGGCAGCGGGCGCGGACCAGATTTTCGTGCCCCGCTCGAAGGACTACGACCTCCGGACGAAAGACGGGATCGACCGCGCGCTGGCGGACGGTGACCCGCAAATGGTCCTCCACCTGGCAGCCGTCGTCGGCGGCATCGGTGCCAACCGGGAGAACCCAGGGCGCTTCTTCTACGAGAACGCGATCATGGGCATCCAACTCATGGTGCAGGCCAGGCTCGCCGGCGTGGAGAAGTTCGTGACGATCGGGACGGTCTGCGCGTACCCCAAGTTCACGCCGGTACCGTTCCGCGAGGAGGATCTCTGGAACGGCTACCCGGAGGAGACGAACGCGCCCTACGGGCTCGCGAAGCGGATGCTGCTCGTGCAGGGGCAGGCCTACCGCGCGCAGTACGGGTTCAATGCCATCTACCTGCTGCCGGTGAACCTCTACGGGCCGGGGGACAACTTCGACCCGCGCAGTTCGCACGTGATCCCGGCGCTGATCAAGAAGTGCGTGGACGCCCGCGGGAGCGGCGCGGACCACATCGACGTGTGGGGCACCGGATCCGCATCACGCGAGTTTCTGTACGTGGACGACGCGGCGGACGGGATCGTGCTCGCCGCTGAGCGGTATGACGGCGCCGATCCCGTGAACCTGGGGACGGGCCAGGAGATCACGATCCGTGACCTGGTGCGGCTCATCGCCGAGATCACGGGCTTCAAGGGCGAGGTCCGCTGGGACCCGCCCAAGCCGGATGGCCAGCCTCGTCGGGCGCTCGACACGAAGCTCGCCGCTGCGACATTTGGCTTCAACGCAGCGACCAGGTTGCGCGCCGGGCTGCGTCGAACGATCGACGCCTACTCGCCGGCGATCGCAACATTGCGGGCTGAGGGTGGCCTTCCGTGCCCCTAGAACCGCCTCTGTGTCGCTGGCAAGTGGGTATTGCGCACGGCGCGACGCCTTGGGGGCGTTGAAGTGACCACGGACGCGAAGAATCGTCGTTTCCCGGCCACGGTGATAGCCAAGAACCGCGCGCTTTTCCGCGCAGTGCGGCAGGGAAGTCTCGCACACCAGATCGCCGGTCTACTAGCGACGGCAGCAGTTGGGCAGGGACTGCTTGTTGCGACCGGCGTTCTCAGCGCCCGGTTACTCGGGCCTGTTGGTCGGGGTGAGATAGCCATTCTCCTTTTATGGGTTGCCGTCGCGTCTGGCGTCACGGAACTCGGCATGCAGAGTTCGTACGCGGTGGCGTCGGCGCGCAGCCCTGCGTCGGTCCCCGCGCTCCTTGCCAACCATCCGGCTATCGCAGCTGGGCAGGATCTTCACGGCATCG
>VEPF01000189.1 GCA_012027055.1 Gemmatimonadota bacterium
GGCCACCACGGGCCAGCGCGCCGCCGACCTGATTGCCCGCACGGTGGGGTCGTGGCCGTTCATCATCACCCAGTCGCTGCTGCTCGCATTCTGGGTGGTGCTGAACGTCACGGCGTGGCTCCGCCACTGGGACCCGTATCCGTTCATCCTCATGAACCTGATGCTCTCGCTGCAGGCCGCATACACCGCGCCGATGATCATGATGAGCCAGAACCGGCAGGCCGCGCGGGACCGGCTCGAGGCCCACAACGACTACCTCATCAACCTCAAGGCCGAGGAAGAGATCCGCGCCATCTTCGAGCACCTCGCCGCGCAGGACCGGGCGCTGGCCGCCATCTGCGAGCACATGGGCTGCGTGGCGCCCGCTGAAGCAAATGGCACCCGGGCCTGAGTCCCGCGTGCCGCGGGGCGCGGCACTGCTGGTGCTGCTGCTGGCAGGTTGTGTCTCCGGCCCGCTCCCCATCGACCTCTCCGGCTTCGCGCCCGGCGGCGGCTCCGGCGAGCGGATCCGCGTGCTCGACCTGTATCCCGGCGTCACCGTCACCATCGTGGCGCCCGCGCGCCTGGACGCGCACCAGCGCATCGACCTGATCCTGTATGCGCTGCCCAACGGCAGCACCACGGCGCAGACCATCGGCATGAGTCCGGTGGACAGCGCCAACTGGCGCTTCGACATCCAGCACATAGGCGCGCAGACCCGGGCGCTCCGCACCATGGGCATGCCGCGGGCAGTGGTCGCGTACCTCGAGGCGGACACGCGCAGCTGGCCGGGGTGGCGCGCCGCGGAGCCCTACGAGCGCACCAACGCGTACATCGTGCGCATGGTGGACCAGCTGCGCACCGCGCTCGAAAGTCCGCCGCACCTGAGCGTCACGCTCACCGGCCACAGTGGCGGCGGCTCGTTCGCGTGGGGCTTCATCGATGGGCAGGACTCGCTGCCGCCGTGGCTCGAGCGGGTGGCGTTCCTGGACAGCAACTACAGCTTCGAGCCGCGCCATGGCGAGAAACTCGTGCGCTGGCTGCGCGGCGATCCGGCACGCAAGCTCGTGGTGCTGGCCTACGACGACCGCGAGATCACGCTCGACGGCAAGAAGGTGGTGTCCGAGACGGGCGGGACCTGGCGCGCGTCGCAGCGCATGCTCGCGTACCTGCGCACCACCCACGCGCTGACGGAAGACCGGCTCGGTCCGTTCAGCCGCTACCGGGACGCGCAGATCGAGATCCTGCTGCACCCGAATCCCGAGAACCGCATCCTGCACACGGCCCTGGTAGGCGACATGAACGGCTACCTGCACGCGCTGCTGGTGGGCCGTGCGGGATACCGGGAGCCGGTGCTCGGACCGCCCCGCGCGTACGCCCGCTGGCTCGAAAGCGACGTCATCCTGCCGCCGGCCACCCCGCCCGACACCCCCCGGCGCGCGCCGGACGCGCTCACGGGAAGCGCCTTCATCGCCGCGGTCGCGGCGCTGCCGCGGGAGCAACGCGAAGCAGCCATCCTGCGCGAGCTGCGCGCGGGCAACATCCCCGACTTCCTGCGCGTGCTGCGCACGGTCACGGTGAGCGGCCAGGGCGCGGACAGCGTCACGCACACCATCTCGTTCCAGGTCCCGCCCGAATACCTGGCGATCGGTTCGGACGCCGATTTCGTCCGCATGCCGATGAACCCCTATACGGCGCAGGCGTTCTGCGATGCGTTCGGGTTCGTGCTGCCCACGGCGAAACTGGTGGACGCGATCTGGGCGGCGGCCGAGCTGCACCTGGACCCGCGGCCGCTGGCAGTGGAGCGGGAGTCCCCGGAGACGTTTCTGTTCCATCACCGGCTCATCGAGCAGCAGCTCGCCGGCCGGCCGCCCGGCGGGTTCGTGGCCGGGATCAAGAAGGACGTGGTGATCACGAACCGGCTGCGGGAGCGGGCGGGGCGTGTGGCCATCTACGGGTGGCACTACCCGAACGGCCAGCCGATCCAGCCGGTGTACGCGGGCCACGCGGACTGGTACGTGGACTACAGTCACGGCATCCGCCCGGTGCGGCGGAGCATGAAGGTGGACGGCGTGATGCGGCCGTTCGAGAAGATCATGGCCGACCCGCGGCTGCGCGACCTGCTCAGCGGCGAGGGCGAGCTCTCCATCCTCCGCTACGACCGGTAGCGGATCATGACCCTGCACATCCTCCTGGTCTGCTCCGCCGCCCTGCTGGCAGGGGTGGTGAACTCAATCGCGGGCGGCGGCACGCTGCTCACGTTCCCCAGCCTGCTCACGCTGCTCTCACCGGTGGCCGCGAACGCCACCAGCACCATGGCGCTCCTGCCCGGTTCGCTGTCCGCGGGATTCGGCTACCGCCGCGAACTGCGCCGCGCACGCCACCACCTGCTGCTGCTCTGGCCCCCCAGCTTCGTGGGCGGCATCATCGGCTCGCTGCTGCTGATCCGGATGCCGGAACGGGTCTTTGCCGGGGCCGTGCCCTGGCTCCTGATCGTCGCCTCGATACTGCTGCTGCTCCAGCGGCCGCTGCTCCGCTACTTCGGCACGCACCCGCACGCGCAGCCGCACCTGCGCACCCGCCTGGCGGTCATGGGTTTCCAGTTGCTGGTGGGCATCTACGGCGGCTACTTCGGGGCGGGCATCGGGATCCTGATGCTCAGCTCGCTCGCGTTCCTCGGGATCCCCAACATCCACGAGATGAACGCGGTCAAGAACATCCTGGCCGCCACCATGAACGGCATCTCGGTGGTGATCTTCGTGCTCGCCGGCGTGGTGGTCTGGAAGTTCGCGGCCATCATGGCCGTGGCCGCGATTCTGGGCGGATACGGGGGCGCGCGCGTGGCGCGGCGCATGAACCCGGAGGTGGTGCGGCTGATCGTGGTGGCGATCGGGTTCCTGGTCGCCGCCTGGTCCTTCCGCTCGCTCTAGGCGGGCGGGCGGGCGTGGAAGTGTGCCCACGCCCGCCGTGTCTCCAGCAGCTGCAGCGGCAGCGCCGTGAAGAGCGTGACTCCCCCCAGGATGATGGCCATGCGCAGCCACGGCTCGCCGAGCGCGCTGCGCAGCCGCGCCAGATTGTACAGCGTGCGCAGCCACTCGAAGGTGCCGAGCAGCAGCACCAGCTGCACGGCCGTGCGCGCCCAGGCCCGCCGCACGAACAGCAGGACCACCACGCCCAGGAGCAAGACCACGACCAGCAGGTGCCCGGAACGCAGGTAGTGCGCGCCGAGCAACAGGGCGCTGAGCGCGGCCGGCAGGAGCAGCAGGGCAGTCGGCATCGGCGTGCGCTCGCTCACCGCCAGGCCATGATCAGGAGGGTGGCCGCGTTCGCGGTCACCAGCGTCCAGCCAACGCGCTTCAGCGCGCGCGGATGCACGCCCATCACGTTCACCACCAGCACGGCCCCGATCGGCGGCACGGCCGCGCCCGCCAGCACGCGCAGGGACGGAACGGTGAGGGCGAGGAAGAGGGCCGCGAGCGCGGCCGCGCCCGGAGCCAGGAAGGCGGCGGCGACGATCCAGCCATGACGTCGCTTGTGGCGCGCCTTGATGGCATGCACCGCCAGCGTGGCCAGAAAGAAGCCGGCGAACCACACCAGCGCCGGGCCCCAGCGCAGCGGGCCGGTCACGCCGCCCGCCGCCGCGAGCGGCGCGGGCCCCGCGGCCA
>VEPF01000390.1 GCA_012027055.1 Gemmatimonadota bacterium
TGCCGGAGCCGCAGCTCTACGAGGTCCTCGACTACATCGAGTTCCTGGAGCACAAGTACGCGGCGGCCCAGGCGCGCCAGCCGGACGCTCTGCAACGCTTCGCGGAGCGGCTGGAGGATGGGATGCGGGTGCGGTCGGTGGCTCCCAAGGTCATCAGCGGGACGGTGGGCCTGGTAGGCACCGCCCGAAAGATGCTGCGCACCGTGCAGGATGCCGGGCGCGAGATCCTGAACCCGCCACCCGCCCCGGAGCACCGGGGCGGGAGCGCGCCGCCATCGTCCCGCCCCGATGACGGCGGGCGCGACCGTACCCCATGAGGGACTTCCCGCGTCGCCGGCGCCGGCGCCGGCGCTCGGCCGTTTCGGAGGCGCGCTCGCTGCTCCGCGAGCTGCCCAACCTGCTGAAGCTGCTCTATCGGCTGATCCGCGACGTGCGTGTGCCCCGCGTGGACAAGCTGCTCTTCGGTTTCGTGGTGGCCTACGTGCTCACGCCCGCAGACCTGCTGCCCGACTTCCTCGGCTACCTGGGCGTGGTGGACGACCTGTACCTGGTGGCACTGGCGCTGGGGCGGCTGCTGGCCCGGGCCGGCGATGACGTGCTGCTGGAGCACTGGGACGGCAACCCGCACGCGCTCGGCTACCTGATCGAAGGCGTGGACCAGCTCGGCGACATGCTCCCCGGACCGGTCCGGCGCATCCTGCGCGCGAGCGCGGAGGAGTAGCGCGACGCACGGTTGACACGCTTCCGGCGGCCGCCTACCGTTAACCATGGTAAGACGGAACGTCGCACTTCGACGCCGAACGGACCCGCAGGCCAGGGCGCGCGCACGCGCCCGCCAGCGGGTTTTTCACATCCGGGAGATCCAGTCATGAGCCAACTTGCGCCGGGTGAGTCGCCCCTGGAGGAGATCCTGCGAGCTGCTGCCCCCGCGGACGGTGCGTCGCGCGTGCTGGGTGAAGGCCTGACCTTCGACGACGTGCTGCTGGTGCCCGCCTATTCCGAGGTGCACCCGCGCCAGACCCGGCTGGAGACCCACCTCACCAACGCGCTGCCGCTCTCGATCCCGCTGCTGTCTGCGGCGATGGACACGGTGACCGAGGCGCAGATGGCCATGGCGGTCGCGCGCGAGGGCGGCATCGGCATCATCCACAAGAACATGTCGATCGAGCGCCAGGCGGCAGAGGTGGACCGGGTGAAGCGCAGCGAGAGCGGGATGATCCTCAACCCCATCACGCTGCGCGCGCACGCCACCCTCGGGGATGCCCTGCGCCTCATGCAGCAGTTCTCCATCAGCGGCGTGCCGATCGTCGAGGACGACGGGCGGCTGGCGGGCATCATCACCAATCGCGACCTGCAGTTCGAGACCGAGCTCAACAAGCCCATCCGGGACGTGATGACCCGGGACCGGCTGATCACCGCCCCGGTGGGCACCGCGCTCGACGAAGCCGAACGCATCCTGCACCGCGAGCGCATCGAGAAGCTGCCCGTGGTGGACGCGGCGGGCGTGCTGCGCGGGCTAATCACCGTGAAGGACATCTTCAAGCGCCGGCAGTTCCCGAACGCGGCCAAGGATGGGCACGGGCGGCTGCGCGTGGGCGCCGCCATCGGCGCCACGCCGCGCGAGCTCGAGCGCGCGGCCGCACTGCTGGATGCCGGCTGCGACGTGCTGGTCATCGACACCGCGCACGGTCATTCGGTCGGCGTGCTCGATGCGCTGGAGCGCACCCGGGAGCGCTTCCCGGACGCCCAGATCATCGCCGGCAACGTGGCCACTGCCGCGGCCGCGCGCGCCCTGCGCGAGCGGGGTGCTGATGCCGTCAAGGTCGGGATCGGTCCGGGCAGCATCTGCACCACGCGCGTGGTCACGGGCGTGGGCGTGCCTCAGCTCACTGCGGTCATGGATGCGGTCGAGGGCGTGCGGGGGGAGATCCCGGTCATCGCGGACGGCGGCGTACGCTATTCGGGGGACATTGTGAAGGCGCTCGCCGCCGGCGCGTCCACCGTGATGATGGGCTCGCTCCTGGCCGGCACCGAGGAGAGTCCGGGCGAGAGCTTCCTCTACGAGGGTCGCCGCTTCAAGGTGGTGCGAGGCATGGGTTCGCTCAGTGCCATGGAGCAGGGCTCGGCCGACCGTTACTTCCAGGAGGATGCCGCCGAGTCGCGGAAGTTCGTGCCCGAGGGCATCGAGGGACGGGTGCCGTACAAGGGCCCGGTCGCGGACGTGATCTACCAGCTCACGGGCGGCCTGCGCAGCGGCATGGGGTATTGCGGCTGCGCCACCCTGCCGGAGCTGCGGACCCGGGCCCGGTTCATGAGGATCACCAGCGGGGGGCTGCGGGAATCACACCCGCACGACATCGCAGTAACGCGCGAAGCGCCCAACTACCACATGTAGCCCGCGCCGGGGCGGGAGCGGGGCGGCGCTGGCCGCCCCGGCCGCCCCGGCCGCCCTGGCCCAACAAAACGCTTGACTCGCCTCGGCCGCCGTTCCATCATCGCCCCGATGCGTCCTCGACCTCTCGCACTGCAGTCCCTGATCGCCCAGCTCGCCGCGCTGCCCGGCGTGGACCGTGTGGTGATCGACGACCGCGCCACCGTCGTGGTGCTGATCTGCACGCCCGGCGCCTCCCGCGACCAGCTCGCGCAGGCCGCCGCCCGCTCCCTGAGCGACCTCGGCCTGGTCGGCCTCGACATCGAGGTCACCGTACGCTCCGGAGAACACCGCCAGGGGAGGCGCATCCGCTTCGTGCGGGTCAGCCGCGCAGAACGGCCGGATCGCGCGGTCGAGCTCACGGTCCATCTGGAGTGGGAAGGCGTCGAGGTGACCAGTTCGGCGGTGTCGCAGCCCGGTGAGGCCCCGGAGCTGCGCGGTGTCGCCAGCGCCTCGCTGCAGGCCATCACCCGCATTGTCGGTCGGGAACTCGGGCTGCGCGTGGCCGGCATCAAGCGCGTGCGCAGTTTCGACGCGGACCTGATGGTGGCTTCCCTGTTCCGGGCCGGCCCCCCCCGCCAGCAGCTCGTGGGCGCGGTCGTAGTCGGCGATGACCCGCCCCGGGCGGCCGCCATCGCAGTGCTCAACGCCCTGAATCGCCTGCTCGGCAACTACCTGGATCGCTGACCCGTCCGGGAAACGTCGGGCGCCGCCTGAACCTCCTCCGCGCCGCCGCCGCGCGCTACATTCCGCCGCCGCCCGCAAGGCATCAATTCAGCGAGGTCCGAGCAGCTCGGTCCGGACCCGGCGCAGCAGGGCCGCGGTCGCGAGCTGCGGATTGATGTTGATCTGCGTCAACTGGATCGTCTCCTCCACCGCCCGGATCGCGGCCGGCACCCCGGCCGGATCGGGGAGCTGCCGCGCCGCCTCCCGCAGCCAGGGCAGGGCATCCCGGGTCAGCACTACGTCGTCGGCGCCGGCCGCCGCCGCGGCCACGTCCCGCAGCCACAGGGTGAGCGATTCCAGCGCATCGCTGAAGCCGGCGCGCGCTCCGGCCGGGCTCTCCGCGTGACCGGCGGCCACGGCCGCCGCGCCCGTGCGGTCCAGCGCGGCCTCGAGCAGGGCCCGGCCCTGCTGCCGGCTATCGTCCCGCGGCCCGGGCTGGTCGCCCTGCGGCCGGACGCCGAGCGCCCGGCCGATCGAG
>VEPF01000342.1:0-255 GCA_012027055.1 Gemmatimonadota bacterium
GGTCTGGCTGGCGGGCCCGGGCTGCGGCAGCGATGCGACCGCCCCGGCACCGGACCGCACACCGGCTCGCCTGGTGCTGGCGGCGGGAGACACGCAGTTCGCGGCGGTCGCGCTGCCGCTGCGGGTCGGGCCCGCGGCAGTAGTGCAGAACGCGGCCGGTCAGCCGCTGAGCGGGGTGACGGACGCCTTCGAGGTCGCGGCCGGCGGCGGCTCGTCGACCGTTAACGAGGCGGTGCCCGGCGCGGGCGGACGGGC
>VEPF01000342.1:265-3602 GCA_012027055.1 Gemmatimonadota bacterium
GTGCGCTCACGATCAGTGGCCGGCTCCCGGCCGTGAACGCGATGTACTGGTTGCGTCCGTAATAGGTGCTGTCGGCCTTGAGCGGCTGCGCGGTCGCGCGGAAGGTCACGGCGAGACCGCCGCCGGGAAGCAGCGCCCGGAGCGTGTGGGCGTTGCCCGGGAGCGGGCCCAGATACCAGCTGGTGGTGGCCCGCCCACCCGCGTCGGTCACCGCCTCGGTAACGGTGGTCCAGCCGCCGCCGGCCGAGCTGCCCAACCGCACCTATGGCGAGACCGCGTACGACACCAACACGCTGGAGCTCACCACCACCATCGCGAGCACCATGCGGGAGCGCACCGGCAAACGTCCCTACCTGGTGCAGTGCCGCCTGCGGCGCACCAGGCTCGACCCGAACCGGGAGATCGTCGAAGCCGCCCAGGGCAACGCCAGCGCCGAGATCGCGTGGCGCGAATGGCACGGTTTCCTGGACGCCGCGGGCGCGGCCGTGGCGAGCGGCGGCGGCGGCCTGTACCTGGACATCCACGGTCATGGCCACCCGATCGCGCGCGCGGAGCTGGGCTACCTGCTCTCCGCCAGCGAACTTGCCCTGAGCGACGCCCAGCTCAATACCGCCGCGCTGATCGACCAGAGCTCGATCCGCGCCCTCGCCACGCGCGCGAGCGCGGGCCATGCGGCCCTGCTGCACGGACCCGAGAGCCTGGGCGCGCTGCTCGAGGCGCGCGGCTACCCCGCCGTGCCCAGCCGCACCCAGCCACACCCCGGCAGCGACCCGTACTACAGCGGCGGCTACGACACGGACCGGCACGGCTCCCGACAAGGCGGCCTGGTCGATGGGATTCAGATCGAGCTCAACCTGAGCGGCGTCCGCGACACGGACGCCAACCGAGCGGCCTTCGCGGGCGCGTTGCTGGCGGCACTGCAGCAGTACTTCCCGGCGCACTACGGCAGAGAGCTCAGGTAGCTCACGAGAACGACAGGCCTGCGAACCGCAAAGAACGCGCAGAACGGATCAACGGAAGACTGAACCGCCGAGCGCGCGGAGAACGGAGTAACCGCCGAGCGCGCCGAGAACGGAAACGGATTCTGTTGTTGTTAACAACAAATCCGTTTCCTCGGCGCGCTCGGCGGTTTGAATTGTGTCGCTCTCGGCGTCCTCGGTGGTTGCTGCCGTTCATTGCGTGCTTTGCGGTTACGTTGCCGTTGTCGTTTCTCCGCCGGCAGTACCGCCACTCCGCTCTAGTGCGCCGGTACCGCGTGCTCCTGCAGCAGCACCTCGTGGATCGCCGGCAACACTTCCTCCAGCTGCTGGTGCTTGATGATGAGTGGCGGCGCGAAGCGGATCACGCGCTCGTGCGTCTCCTTCACCAGGATGCCCCGGTGCATGAGCGCCTCGCAGTAGGGCCGCGCCGGTCCGGCTTCCTTCTTCAGCACCACCCCGATCAGCAACCCGCGGCCCCGTACCTGCTCGACCGCGGGCGCATGCAGCGAGCGCAGGCGGCCCATGAACCAGCTGCCGATCTCGTGCGCGTGATGCGCCAGGTTCTCTTCCACGATCACCGAGAGCGCCGCCATCCCGACCGCGGCCGCCAGCGGATTGCCACCGAAGGTGGAGCCGTGCGTGCCTGGCGTGAAGACGCTCATGATGTGGTGGTCCGCCAGGATCGCGGAAACCGGGTACACTCCACCCCCCAGCGCCTTGCCCACGATCATGATGTCGGGCCGCACCCCTTCCCACTCGCTGCAGAACAGCTTGCCGGTACGGCCCAGGCCGGTCTGGATCTCATCCGCGATCAGCAGCACGTTGTGCTCCTTGCAGCGGAGCGCCAGGCTGCGCAGGAAACCTTCCGGCGGCACCACCACGCCGGCCTCGCCCTGGATCGGCTCCACCAGCACGGCCACCGTCCGCTCGTTGATGGCGGCCGCGACTGCGCCCACGTTGCCGTACGGCAGGATCCGGAAACCGGGCGTGAACGGGCCGAACCCCTCGCGGTAGAGTGGCTCCGACGAGAAGCTGATCTCCGTGGTGGTGCGGCCGTGGAAGTTGCCCTCGAACACGATGATCTCGGCATCGCGGTGCACTCCCTTGTGGTGATAGCCCCACTTCCGCGCCGCCTTGATCGCCGTCTCCACCGCCTCCGCACCGGTGTTCATCGGCAACGCCCGCTCGTAACCGGTGAGATCGCAGAGCATGTGCAGGAATGGACCCATGCGATCGTTGTGGAAGGCCCGCGAGGTGAGCGTGATGCGATCCGCCTGGTCCCGCAACGCCTGCACGATGCGCGGATGCCGATGTCCCTGGTTGAGCGCCGAATAGGCGGACAGCATGTCGAGATAGCGGCGATTCTCGACGTCCCAGACGTACACGCCCTCGCCGCGCGCCAGCACCACCGGCAGCGGATGATAATTGTGTGCGCTGTAGCGCTCCGCCTCTTCCAGGTTCTGCTGGGTCCATTTCATGCGACGACCCTCCGTTCTCACGGTTCCGCGGATCGGCATCGCCAGCCGCGCGATCCTGCCTCGCCACCACGCCTGCAGGTCTAGCTTACGAAGGTGCCCACGCGCGTCGCCAGCCTGACGTACAGCGCCGCGCGGGAGCGCCGAAGGGCGCGTGGATGAATCATTCAGGAATTGCGGATAATGATCACGCCCGCTGCGGTGCGCGCGCACTCGTTCATGTGCGTGCCGCGCTGGTTCCCGGTCAATTGTTCCCACCCCGACAGCGCTGCGACGGCCCTTTTGTCCCAGGCCGGGAACGGGCCGGACCCGGACCGTCGGCGGCAAGCGAACGTGTGGGAAGAGGTTACGGGCGGGAGGCGACGTCGTCTGCCGCTGGTACGAGTTGCGCACCGGCTTCTCGGGCACCCACCCCAGCGGAGGTAGTGCCATGTCGGGTTCCGGCATCGACCGTCGGGATTTCCTCGCAGCCACGATCACGGGCACGGCAGCGATCCTGCTGCAGCCGGACCGGGCGGCCTCGCACGTGCAGTCGCACAGCAGCGGGATGCCGGAGCGCCCGCTGGGGAGCACGGGGCACCGGGTGCGGGTGTTCAGTCTGGGCGGGCAGGCCACGCTGGAGCAGCCGGGCCGGGACGAGGAAGCGCTGGCGATCATCAACCGCGCGCTGGACCTGGGGGTGAACTACCTGGACACGGCGGCGGCATACGGGCGGGGCATCAGCCAGCGTTATCTCGGGGAGGTGCTGAAGACGCGGCGGCGGGAAGTGTTTCTGGCATCGAAGACGCACGATCGCACGCGGGACGGTTCGCTGCGGCTGCTGGACGAGAGCCTGAAGCTGCTGCAGACGGCTCATCTGGATCTCTGGCAGCTGCACAACGT
>VEPF01000010.1:0-284 GCA_012027055.1 Gemmatimonadota bacterium
GCGTTGGCCGGGCTGATCGCACTCGCACACGGCGAGAAGGCCGCCTCAGATGCGGCGTTTCAGCGGCTCGCTGGAAGTATCGATGCGTGCTTGTCTATGACCACTGACCCCACGCATGTCGTCACATTTGCCGCGAGAATGCTGACAAATCGGGGCGATATGGAGGCGGCCAAGGCGATCATCGACAAAGCCCTCAAGATTCACAATGACAGAAACCTGTTAGTCCACCGCCGCATCGAATTGGAGCGGGCACGCCTCAACCTAGACAGCATGCCCGACGTGAG
>VEPF01000010.1:294-3528 GCA_012027055.1 Gemmatimonadota bacterium
GGGATAGGGAATCCCGGAGCAGCTCTTGATGGGCGGGAGCATCCTGTGAGACGCGCCGCAGTGCCGCAGTTGCGGGTTGAATTGGAGCGAGGGTGTCAGATCGGGCGCGTGGACCGTGGGGCTGCGATAGCGGCGCTCGGATACGTACACGAAAGGGCTGAGGCGATGGGCGCGACGCCCGTTGCTGTGCGCGCGGCGGCTGCAATAGAAGCCCTCGCCTATGCGAGCCCTTCCTTCTCAAGCCACGCCTCCACGATCCACTCCCAACCAAGCAGCCGGCGCACTTCAGAGGGTCGATAGCCGATCAAGCGCTTCATCTGGTTGCTCAGCGTGAATCCGTCGGGATACCGGGCGCGGGCCGCGAGGCGAAAGACGGCGGTGCTCTCGGCGTGCAGGTGCATGCACACGTGGAGCAAACGGCCGAACTGCAGCCAGTGCGATGGTACCGGCAGGCCCCATTCCGAGAAATGACGGCCGAGTGTGCGGCGCGAGGTGTAGAGCCTGCGTGCCAGTTGCGAGATGCTCACTACCTCGGGTGCCAACTCCATCACCCGGTGAACTTCCCGGCGGGCGGCGTCCGACCGCAATACGCCTCGGTGCCGCAGGAACTCGGTGACGGCACCGGCCACCGACCGCGGCGGCGCGGCCAGCAGGGCTCGCAGATGCTCGGGCGTGCCGAGCACCGCTCCGGGAACCACAGCGCGCGGTCGCAGCTCCCGGACGCGCCGGAGTAGGGGGACCGTCCGGTCGATGTCGTCCGGATGAGGGAGCAGAACGATCAGCGGCAGCCCGGCCGGCCGGCTCGCCAGCCATGCGTATTCGGGCCACTGCGCGGCCGCATCCACCAATCGCCAGACCAGGGCCGATCCCCTCCAGTCGGTCAGGGCACCGAGCGATCCGAGCACCTGCGGAACGAGATGCTCATAGGGTGGGGCGAAGCGCGCGAGCGCGAGCAGGGCGGCGTCGGCCTGGGAGCTCATTGAATCGGGCGGCTGAGAGTGCGCGTTAAGTACGGCGGCAGGTTAGCGCGCGCGTATCATCCGACCGTCATCATGTTCATTGGGGACAGTCTTGAAGTGGTGGGCGGGACTCCGCCGGTCGGCGCGAGGTCTCCGGCGAGGAGGTGGTTCGCGAACGACGGGTGGCGACGGATCCTGCAAAGCCCGAGACTGACCCGCGGCCAGGTGGCAAGCGTTGCCCGGCCTCCGGCGGATGCCTACCTTCGCCCCGTGCCCGCCGCGATGCGCCACCCGGACCCGTTGCCTTCACTCGATCGAGCAGCCATGCCGTCTCGCCGGATAATCGAGCGCGCTCTTCGCGTCCGGCCCGGGTCGCTGCCACCGGCACGAGCCCGCTCCACTACCGCACTCCCGCTCTGCGGCCGCCCGCCGGGCGTGGCGGCCCGGAATCGATCCCCGGGCGTCGGCCGGCAGCTGTGAGCACCGCCGCGTTCATCTGGGCCGACCGGCTGGCGGGCTATCGGTTCACGCCGGAGCACCCGCTCAATCCCCGCCGGCTGCAGCTCACGGTGGAGTTGCTGCAGCGCCTGGACCTGATCGGCGGCGCGGATGCACCGGTGGTGGTTCCCCGGTATCCGGATGCTGGCGAGATCGAGGCGGTGCACGACGTCGCCTACATCGAGGCAGTCCGGACCGCTTCCGCCGACCCGGTGCCGAGAGCTGGTTACGCCGCGTTCGGACTGGGTTCGGAAGACGTCCCGGTGGTGCCCGGCATGGATGACGCCGCGCGGCTCGTGTGCGGGGCGACGCTGCCCGCGGCGGAGTGGGTCATGAGCGGCCGGGTTACCCGCGCGTTCAGCATCTCCGGCGGGCTGCACCACGCCCGGCGGGCGGAAGCCGCGGGGTTCTGCATCTACAACGATCTCGCCATCGCCATCCGCTGGCTCCAGCGCCATTACGGTTGCCGGGTCCTGTACATCGATGTCGACGCACACCATGGCGACGGCGTGCAGTGGCTCTGCTACGATGACCCGAGTGTGCTCACCGTGTCGCTGCACGAGAGCGGCGCCTTCCTGTTCCCGGGGACCGGCTTCATCGACGAGCTCGGCGACGGGGACGGGTACGGCTACTCGGTCAATGTCCCGCTCGACGCCCACACCGAGGACGCTTCGTTCCTCGAGTGCTTCGGCGCGCTCGTTCCCGATCTGGCGGCGCATTTTCGGCCCGACGTCATCCTGCTGCAGGCTGGCTGCGACGCGCACGCGCTGGACCCGCTGACACACCTGCGCTGTACCACCCGGCTATACGAGCGGATCACGCGCGCAACCTGCGAGCTCGCGGACCGGCACTGCGCCGGCCGATTGATCGTCACCGGCGGCGGCGGCTACGCGGCATACACCGTGGTGCCCCGCGCCTGGACACTGGTGTGGGCAGCGTTGCGCGGACTGGAGATCGCCGACGAGATTCCTGCCGACTGGTGTCGGAGCGTTCGGCTGGAGAGCGGGCTGGACATCCCGCACGTGCTCCGCGATCCGCCCGATGCGCATACGCCCGCACCGCGGCGGCAGGAGATCGAAGCGAACAACCGGCGCACGGTCAACGCGGTCCGCCAGCAGGTCCTGCCGTTGCTGACGGGCTGGGGGCTCGCATTCTGACTGCCATGGTCGCAGCGACAGCCATCCTCCCTGCCGAGCTGCTCGACAAGACGGGCCGGCGCTTTCTGGCCAGGGTCTTCACGCGTGCCGACCGCGGGCGCCTTGAGGAGATGTACCGCGCGTTCGATCCCAAGCGGCGCGCCCAGGGGCTACCGCCGGGTGATGGTGAGAGCATACACCGCTGGCTGGATCTGGTCCTGGCGACCGGCACGCACGTCCTGGTCGAGGCCGACCGGGAAATCCTCGGCCACCTCATGGTCCTACCGATCGACGAGCGGAGCTGCGAGCTGGCCAACTTCCTCCATCAGGCCATCCGGAATCGCGGCATCGGCACTGCCCTCAACCTGCTGGCGCTGGAAATCGCCCGGGATCTGGGACGACACCGCGTCTGGCTCTCCGTTGAGCCCTCCAACCGGATCGCGATTCGCTCCTACGAGAAGGCGGGCTTCCGGCGGCTGCCTGGGTCCCTGTGGGCTCCGGAAGTGGAGAGGGAAAGACTGCCGCAGTCATAGCACGGCTCCCGGCACGACCCGCCCGGGCCGGCCGCACGAGGTGGTAGGCAACCGTTGACTCAGGCGCGCGGCGGCGCTTCCTCGACGAGTAGCTCCCCCACCCTGACC
>VEPF01000125.1:0-208 GCA_012027055.1 Gemmatimonadota bacterium
GCTCGGTGTGCGGCTCGGCTGCGCGTGTGTTCATCACGGCTCACCCGTTCGAAGGCCGCCCGGCCCTCCCACCGCCCGGCGCTCGCACAAGCTAGTCGGCAGCAGGGCGCGTTCGGCCGGCGGGGAGCCAGGTGCACGCCCCGCCGCACCAGCTGCACTCCCCGCCCCATCGGCGGCAGCGTACCCACCAGAGTGGCGGGGCGGCCGG
>VEPF01000125.1:218-3512 GCA_012027055.1 Gemmatimonadota bacterium
CGCCCGCGCCAGGGCAGCCACCGCCGCCGGTGTGCAGTTCATGACGGTCCTGGTGCAGGTCACGGGGCTCGGCCGTTCCGGTCCGGGCGGCTTGCCTAGCTTGGCAGGTGCAGGGAAGCAGGACGCTGCGGCCGTCGGCCGCAGCACGACAGCCGCGGGGTGAGGGACCATGAGCAAGAGAATCCGAATCGCATCGCTCGGCACGATCCCGGTGGCAGTGGCCATCGGGTTGTGGCTGCTGCCGCGCGGGCAGGCCGCCGAGGAGCAGGCCTACCGCACGGGCGCGGTGGAGCGAGGCACGGTGGAGTCGGTCGTGTCCGCGACGGGCACGCTGCAGGCAGTGACCACGGTGCAGGTCGGCACGCAGGTGTCGGGACAGGTGGCGGCGCTCTACGCCGACTTCAACGACGCCGTGAAGAAGGGGCAACTGATCGCGCGCATCGATCCGACGCTCTCGGAGCAGGCGGTGGCGGATGCGGAAGCCGGATTGGCGCGCAACCAGGCCGAGCTGACCCGGGCGCAGCAGGAGCGCGACCGCTCTGCGCTGCTGCACGAGAGCAAGGTGGTGACCGACGTCGAGCTGAACACCGCCGAGTACTCGCTGGTGGTGGCCAAGGCCAACGTGCGCTCGGCGGAAGTGGCCCTGGCGCGGGCGCGCCGGAACCTGGCCTACACGGAGATCTACGCGCCCATCGACGGGATCGTGGTGGAGCGGAACGTGGACGTAGGCCAGCCGGTCGCCGCCTCGCTCTCCGCGCCGCAGATCTTCCTGATCGCGCAGGACCTGGCGGAGATGCAGATCCTGGCATCCGTCGATGAGAGCGACATCGCCCAGATCAGGGAGGGCGCGCAGGTGCGGTTCACGGTGCAGGCCTACCAGAACCGCACGTTCGAGGGCACGGTCAGGCAAGTGCGCCTGCAGTCGGCCACGCAGGAGAACGTGGTGAGCTACAAGGCGGTGGTCGCGGTCGCGAACCCGGATCGTGCGCTCCTGCCCGGCATGACCGCCACGGTGGAGTTCCTCACCGCGGTGGCCAGTGACGTGCTCACGGTGCCCAACGCGGCCGTGCGCTTCCAGCCGACCGAGGAAATGCGGGCACAGTTGAAGGCACCCGGGCCGGGCGCAGCGGGCGACTCGGCGAGCGCACGTCTGGCCGAACCGCCGCCCGGAGCCGAGGACGGCGCGGAGCCGCCGCAGGACATGGCCCTGCTCTGGTACCTGGACGACGACGGCAAGCTGGCGGCACAGCCGGTGCGCACCGGGATCTCCGACGGGCAGAGGACGGAAGTCACGGGCGGAGGTCTGAAGGAAGGCATGATGGTCATTCTGGGCACCCGGCAGCCGGGTACGAGCGCGAGCAGCGCGGAGACCACCACGAACCCGTTCCAGCAGCAGCAGCGGCGCCAGGGACCGGGTGGTGGCCCGCCCGGCCCGCCCGGCGGCTTCTGAGCGAGGAGGAACAGCCATGACGAGCGTCATCCGGACGCACGGGCTGACCAAGGTCTACCACACCGGCGCTGCCAGGTCGAGGCGCGCCGCCTCCGGGCAACTGCGCCCGGACGCGGAAGCACAACCGGGCCCGCCCGGCGCTGGCAAGTGGGGGCGCGCCGCCTCCAGGCGGCTGCGCCCGGGCGCGGAGGCCCAACCGCGCCGGGCCGGCACCCCGCAGGTGCGGGCACAGCGCGGGGTGGACCTGGTGGTCGGGGCCGGCGAGATGATCGCGGTGATGGGCGCATCGGGCTCCGGCAAGTCCACCCTGATGAACATCCTGGGCTGCCTGGACGCGCCGACGGCGGGCAGCTACGAGCTGGACGGGATCCCCACGGGCGGGCTCACGCGCGACCAGCTGGCGGACCTGCGCAATCACAAGATCGGGTTCGTGTTCCAGGGCTTCAACCTGCTGGCCCGCACGACCGCGCTGGACAGCGTCGCGCTGCCGCTGCTGTACGACCGGAGCGGCCGCGTGCGCGACGCGCGGGCCGCAGCCGCGGCGGCGCTGGCGCGCGTGGGCCTGGCGGACCGGGCGCACCACCAGCCGAGCGAGCTGTCCGGGGGGCAGCAGCAGCGGGTGGCGATCGCGCGGGCGCTGATCACGCAGCCCACGCTGCTGCTGGCCGACGCGCCGACCGGCAACCTGGACAGCCGCACGTCGATCGAGATCATGGCGCTGTTCCAGGAGCTGAACCAGCAGGGGCTGACCATCCTGCTGGTCACGCACGAGCCGGACATCGCGCGTTATGCGAAGCGCATCGTGGACATGCGTGACGGCCGGATCATCCGGGATCAGCCGGTGACCGACCGCCGGAGTGCCGCGGCCGACCTGGCCGCGGAACCGGTGGAACCGGTGGCGGTGGAGGAGGCGGCATGACTGTGAAAGTGCTCGTCCGGGTGGCGCTGCAGAGCATCGTCAAGAACAAGCTGCGCACCGGTCTCACCATGCTGGGCGTGGTGATCGGCGTGGGCGCGGTGATCGTGATGGTGGCGATCGGCGGCGGTGCCCAGGGCCGCATCCAGGAGCAGATCGACAACCTGGGCACCAACATGCTGGTGGTCACGCCCGGCTTCACCCAGCAGGGCGGGGCGAACCAGGGCGCGGGCAGCTTCAACCGGCTGAAGGTGGAAGACGCGCAGCTGCTGCAGCGGGAGGGCACGCTCTTCAGCGCGGTCTCGCCGGTGATCAACACCCGCGCCCAGGCGATCGGCGGGGACGGCAACTGGCGCACGGAGGTGATGGGGGTGGCGGCGTCGTACCAGGCCATCCGCGACTGGTCGCTGGATGACGGCGCGTTCTTCACGGACGCCGACCAGCGTGGCATGCGCAAGGTGGCGGTGTTGGGCCACACCGTGGCGGACGCACTGTTCCCGGACGGCGGCGCCGTCGGGGCCAGGGTGCAGTTGCGGAACGTGCCGTTCACGATCGTGGGCGTGCTCGCGGAGAAGGGGCAGACCGCGTCCGGCGGCGACCAGGACGACATGGTGCTGGTGCCGTACCCCACGATGCAGACGCGGCTCGCGGGCTTCAGCTTCATCAGTCAGATCCTGGTGAGCACGGCGTCGCTCGAGCAGATCGAAGCCGCGCAGGCGGAGGTACGGGTGCTGATGCGGGAAGCGCACGACCTGGTGAACGGCGACGCGGACGACTTCACGGTGCGCAACCAGAACGAGATCGCGGCCGCGGCCAAGGGCACGACCAGGGTGATGACCCTGCTGCTCGCCGCGATCGCGTCGGTCTCGCTGCTGGTGGGCGGCATCGGGATCATGAACATCATGCTGGTGTCGGTGACCGAGCGGAC
>VEPF01000448.1:0-1219 GCA_012027055.1 Gemmatimonadota bacterium
CGGCCGCCACCACCACGCCGGTGCGCATCAGCGGATCTGGGCCTGCGCCACGGCGCGCTCAGCGGGGAGGCGGACGACTTCCAGGCGGGGCGGCGGCTGCACGGTGCCGATCCGTTCCGCGACGAACACGCGGGCGAAGCCAAGCCGGGCGGCTTCGGCCAGGCGCCGCTCCAGCAGCGGCACTGCGCGCAGCTCGCCGCCCAGGCCGACCTCGCCCACGAAGACCGCATCACCCGGCAGGTCGCGGTCGAGGGCGGAAGACAGCAGCGCTACGGCCAGCGCCAGGTCGGACGCGGTCTCGTCGACGCGCACCCCGCCCACCACGTTGGCGAACACATCCAGCTCGCCGAAGGGCACGCCCGCGCGTTTCTCCAGCACCGCGAGCAGGAGCGCCAGGCGCTGCCGGTCGAGGCCGTTCGAGACCCGCTGCGGGGAGCCCCAGCTGGTCTTCGAGCAGAGCGCCTGCACCTCGACGAGAAGCGGACGCGTGCCCTCCACCACGGCGGCCACGGCACTCCCGCTCTGGCCGCCGCGCCGGTCCGCCAGGAAGAATGCGCTCGCATCCGGCACCGGCACCAGGCCGCCGGCAGTCATGCGGAGCACGCCGATCTCGTCGCTGCCGCCGCAGCGGTTCTTGGTGGCGCGCAATACCCGGTGATCGCTGCCCGCTTCGCCCTCGAAATAGAGCACCGTGTCGACGATGTGCTCGAGCGTGCGCGGGCCCGCGACCGCACCTCCCTTGGTCACGTGCCCGATGACGAACACGGCGGTGCCGGTCTCCTTCGCGAAGCGCTGCAGGCGCGCGGCACATTCGCGCACCTGCGTGACATTGCCGGGGGCGCCCTCCAGCTCCTCGAGGTACATGGTCTGGACGGAGTCGATGCAGTTGGCGGCGGGCGAGGCGTGCGCGGCTGCGTCCAGGATGTCCAGCAGCCGCGTTTCCGCCAGGAAGGCCACGTCTCCCGCCGGCTCCTGCAGGCGGTCCGCGCGCAGGCGGGTCTGGGCCGCGGATTCCTCGCCGGAAACGTAGAGCACGTCCCGGCCCGCGGCCTGCAGGCGCGCCGCCACCTGCAGCAGCAGCGTGCTCTTGCCGATGCCGGGCTCACCGCCCACCAGCACCAGGGAAGCCGGTACGACGCCCCCGCCGAGCTCGAAGTCGCACTCGGCCAGGCCGCTGCTCCAGCGGCGGAGCTCATCGGCGGCGGCGTCGGCCAGGCGG
>VEPF01000448.1:1229-3214 GCA_012027055.1 Gemmatimonadota bacterium
GGGCCGCCCCGCGCGCTGCACGGGCTCCTCGACGAGCGTATTCCAGGCCTGGCAGACCGGACACTGCCCCTGCCACCGGGGCGTCTCGTTGCCGCAGTCGGTGCAGAAGCACGCGGTGCGGTTGCGAGCCATGGGGCCGCTCAGAACGGCGCGCGCTCGGCGTACGACTCGAAGCGCGCACACTCCTTCCGGAAGTACAGGTCGACCGAGCCGGTGGGCCCGTTCCGCTGCTTGCCGATGATGAACTCGGCGCGGCCCAGCACGTTCTTCTCCTGTGCTTCCTCGCGGGTCAGGTAGTACTCCGGCCGGTACAGGAAGCCGACCAGGTCCGCGTCCTGCTCGATGGACCCGGACTCCCGGAGATCCGACAGCTGCGGACGGTGGTCGGAGCGCTGCTCGGGCGCGCGAGAGAGCTGCGACAGCGCGATGATCGGGACCATCAGCTCCTTGGCCAGCGCCTTCAGGCCGCGGCTGATGGCGCTCACCTCCTGCTGCCGGTTCTCCGCTTCGCTGCCGGCGTTAATCAGCTGGATGTAGTCGACGATGACCACCCCCAGCTCCGGCGGGTCCGCCTTGAGCCGGCGCGCCTTGGCGCGCATCTCCAGCACCGTGAGCGAGCCGGAGTCGTCGATCCAGAGGGGCGCCGTATTCAGGTGGCCGGCCGCCTGGGCCAGGCGCGCGAAGTCGTCATCCTGCAGCCGGCCGCGCAACAGCCGTCCCAGGTCCACGAGCGCCTCGGAGCACAGCATGCGCTGCACCACCTGCTGCCGGGACATTTCCAGGGAGAACATCGCCACCGGCACCTGGTGCGAGATGGCGGCATGCAGCGCGACGCCGGTGACGAACGCGGTCTTTCCCATGGAGGGGCGCGCGGCCACGATCACCAGGTCGCCCTTCTGCAGCCCGCCGGTCATCTCGTCGATGTCGGTGAAGCCGGTCGCGACGCCGGTCAGACCGCCCTTGGCGGCCTGCAGTTGCTCGATCTTCTCGAAGGTCGGATAGAGGATCTTCTTGATCCAGACGAAGCCCTCGCGATCGTGGGCCTGGGCGACCTGGAAGATGCGCTGTTCCGCCAGGTCGAGGACCTGGTCCACCGTGCGTTCACCGGGCTCGTACGAGTCGCGGATGATCTGGCTGGATGCTTCGATGAGGCGGCGCAGCAGTGCCCGCTCCCGGACGATGCGGGCGTGATACTCGATGTTCGCCGCGGTGGGCACCGCATCGAGCAGCTCGCCGATGTAGGGCAGCCCGCCGACCTGGTCCAGCTCCTCGGTCTTGCTCAGCTCCTCGCTGAGCGTGACGGGATCGATGACCTGGCCGCGCTGGAAGAGGCGGATGGCGGCGCGGCAGATGCGCCGGTTCGCCTCGCGGTAGAACATCGACTCGTCGATGATCTCCAGGGCCTTGGGCACGGCATCGCCATCGATGAGCATGCCCCCGAGCACGGCAATCTCCGCTTCCGGCGCGTAGGGCGGATGGCGGTCGGAAGGCCGGTCCGTGACTTCGTAGAGTTCTTCTTCAAGCGTGCTCATGCAGCACCTTGCGCAGCAGCTGCAGGTCTTCCCAGGCGACGCGGGTCATCTGGGGACTGCGCAGCAGATACGCCGGATGATAGGTCACGACCGTGGGTGTACCGCGCCAGGAGAAGACGCGGCCGCGCAGCCGGCCGATGCTCTCTTCGCTGCCGGACAGCACCTGGGCGGCGAACTTCCCCACGGCCAGCAGCACCCGCGGCGCGATCAGCTCGATCTGGCTGTGCAGCCAGTGGCGGGTGCAGGCGTCCATCTCGTCCGGCAGCGGGTTGCGGTTCTCCGGGGGGCGGCACTTCAGCACGTTGCAAATATAGACCTGTTCGCGCCGAAAGCCCGCACTCATGAGCATGAGATCGAGCAGGCGGCCGGCGCGGCCCACGAACGGCCGGCCGGTACGGTCATCCTACAGCCCGGGCGCGTAGCCGCCGCCCCCTACCCTCGCCGCAGCGGCAC
>VEPF01000448.1:3224-3512 GCA_012027055.1 Gemmatimonadota bacterium
GCACTGGAGAGCGGCCGCACGATGGGCCGCGAGCGTCTCCGCCTCCGCGGCTACTGCCTCCTGACCCGAGTCCGGCGGCAGAGTGCGCTCGGAGACGCCACGGAAAGCGGCGATGGCGGCCAGCGCCTCGGCCGCGGTTAGGTGCTCCAGGAAGATGCGGCCGCCGCCGAACTCGGCCTGCCGGCGGAGGTGGCGGAGCAGCTGCGCGCGCGGGTCAGTCATGGGCGGCGGCCGGGCCGACGGAGTCGCGCGCCCCGCAGGCGACGCCCGCCCGTACCGGTTCCCGCC
>VEPF01000255.1 GCA_012027055.1 Gemmatimonadota bacterium
ACCGCGAGCTGCTGGCCGGGCCGACGGGGGCGCAGGCGGCCAGCAGCCCGGCTGCGAGCAGAAGGATAGCAGTGCGCTTCATGCGGTCCTCGTTCAATTGCCGGCGGCGCCGGCGGCGCGGCGCGCCTGGTCAGGGCAAACCTCTACCCCGTCCCACCCTTTCAGGTTGCGTGCCGCCCCCGGTGGGCAACCGCCTACCGGCTCCCAGGCTCCGGGCAGATGCGTGGCACCGGTTCCGATCCGGCGGTTCGTGACCGCGCCGGATGTTCGTTTCTGGGCCGGGCGGAAACCGGCCGCGGTCTTGCAGAGTAGGATGTAGTATGGCGCGATTGCGGACGTGGCTCGAGCGGCTGGCGGGCAGGCTGCCGCCCCGGTTGGTGCGGCTGGCCGCGCGCGTGCGCTGGCCGCTTTCGCCCGTGCCCACGCTTCTGGCGGGACTGGCGTCGCTGGCGCTGGCCGCGCTGCTCTACGGCAACTGCGGCATCAAGGGCTGCCCTGACGTGGCCCGGCTGGCGGCCTTCCAGCCCAACGGTGCGCCCGTCCTGCTCGACCGCTTCGGCCGGAAGTTCGGGGACCTGGCGCCGTTCGAGCGGGTGGTCGTACCGCTCGACAGCCTCGGCCCGCACGTCGCCAACGCCTTCATCGCCGTCGAGGACCGCCGCTTCTACCGCCATCACGGCGTGGACTGGAAGCGGGTGGCGGGCGCGGCCCTGGCCAACTTGCGGCACGGCGGCGTGACGCAGGGCTCGAGCACCATCACCATGCAGCTCGCCCGCAACGTGTTCCCGGAGGAGCTGCCCGGCACCGAGCAGACCTTCCGGCGCAAGCTGAACGAGGCGCGCGTCGCCCAGATGATCGAGCACCGCTTCGGCAAGCGCGCGATTCTCGAGATGTACCTCAACCACATCTACTTCGGGGGCGGTGCGTACGGCATCGAGGCCGCGTCCCGGCACTACTTCGGCAAGTCGGCCCGGCGGCTGCGACTCTCGGAGGCCGCACTGCTCGCCGCCCTGCCCAAGGCGCCCGCGCACTACGACCCCCGCCGCCACCCGGACGCGGCGCGCGCCCGCCGCAGCCAGGTGCTTTCGCTGAAGGAGCAGCAGGGGCTGGTCGAGCCGGCCGCCGCGGCCGAGTCCCGCGCCCCCCGGGTCCGGCTGGCCGCCGATCCCGCCGCTCGCCTGGCCGCGGTTCCGCTCGGGGCCTGGTTCAGCGACGTGGTACGCGACCAGCTCGAGGAGCGGTTCGGCGAGAAGCTGTACCGCAGCCGGCTGCGCATCTACACCACGCTGGACCAGGTGGCCCAGCGCGCCGCGGAGCAGGAGCTGGAACGGCGGCTCCGGCAGCTCGATGGCGCCGTGCGGGCCGGGCCCTCGCCGCTACAGGGCGCCGTGGTGATGCTCGACGTGCACACCGGCGGAGTGCTCGCGCTGGTGGGCGGCCGGGACCCGTCCCGCTCCCGCTACAACCGCGCCATCCTCGCGCGCCGCCAGGTGGGCAGCGCCTTCAAGCCCTTCGTGTTCGCCACCGCGCTCGCCGAAGGCATCCCCACCAGCCAGCACATCGCCGACCAGCCGCTCCGGCTCCGCCAGGCGGGCAGTGCCGACTGGGAGCCCGAGAACTACGACGGGACCTACGAGGGCGAGGTCTCGCTGCGCGATGCCCTGGTCCGCTCCCGCAACGTGCCCACCGTGCGGCTCGCGCTGCGCGTGGGCATCGATGATGTGGCGCGGACCGCGCGCAGCGCGGGCGTGCACGAGCCCATGGACGAGACGCCCGCGCTGTCGCTCGGCACGGTGGCCCTGAGCCCGCTGCAGCTCGCGACTGCATACAGCGCTTTCGCGGCGCTGGGCAGCACCGTGAACCCGTACTTCGTCCGGCGGGTGGAAGACGCCAACGGCGAGGTGCTGTGGGAGCGGGAGCCGACGCCGCCGCGGGCCGCGCTCGGACCGGACGTCGCCTACATCGTCAACGACATCCTGCAGGACGCCGTCAACTATGGCACCGGCACCGCCGTGCGTGCCGCCGGTTACCGCGGCGTGGTGGCCGGCAAGACCGGCACCACCAACCGCGCGACCGATGCCTGGTTCGTGGGCTACACCCCGGACCTGGTGGCGACCATCTGGATCGGCTACGACCAGCCCAGTCCCCTGGGCAGCGCCGCGACCGGCGGTGGCCTGGCCGCGCCCGTGTGGGGGCGCATGATGCGCACCTATGCGAGCGCGCGCGGCTATCCCGCCGGCTGGCAGCAGCCACCCGGCGTGCTCTGGCGCGAGATCGATCCCAGCACCGGGATGGTGCTCGCCGCGGGTTGCATGCCCGCGTACGGGTCGCCCGCCGATGAGCTCTTCATCGCCGACAACCCGCCCGCCACCACCTGCCCGCACCGCGACTTCTGGAGCGACCTGTGGGGCCGCCTCGGTGGCATCTTCGGGGGCGGCCGCGAGAATCCCGCGCCCGACGTCATCGGTGGCGATGACTCCCGGTCCGAGCAGCGCGCCCGGGCCCAGGAGGAGGAGCTGCGCCGCCAGCTCGAGCGGCGGCAGCGGGAAATCGAGGACTTCCTCAGGCGGCGAGCCGACGAACTGCGCGAGCGGGCGCAGCGGCGCCGGGGCGGCTGATGGGCCGGGCCGGCAGAGGCGCGGGGCAACCGCCGAGGACACGGAGGGGTGAACCGCAGAGAACGCAGAGAACCACGAACACAATTTGTGTTGTCGTGCCCGGCGTACTCGAGTTCAGCTGCCCTGCGGGCCAGCTCCCGCGTTCTCGGCGGTGATCAGTAGCTGCAGTTGTCGTTGTTATTCCAAATCCGTTGTCCGTTCTCTGCGTTCTCTGCGGTTTCAACTGCCGTTCTCCGTTCGCTGGCCCGACCCTCTCCCCCAGGATTAGCTTCTCCGCATGTGCGGACGCTATTACCTGATCCACGGTGAGACCGAGCTGCGCGCCCAGTTCGATCTCGATGCGTTCGGGCTCGAGTGGCAGCCGCGCTACAACATCGCCCCGCAGCAGCCGGTGCCGATCATCATCGAGCACCGCGGCAGGCGCGCGATCGGGCTGGTGCGCTGGGGGCTGGTGCCCGCCTGGGCGCCCACCGACCGCCCGGACCTGAAGACCATCAACGCGCGCGCCGAGACGGTCGCCACCAGGCCGGCCTATCGCGAGGCGTTCCGGCTGCGGCGCTGCATCGTACCGGCGAGCGGATTCTACGAGTGGCGGAAGGAGGCGGCGGGCGGGCGAACGCCGCACGTCGTGCGGCCGAGCGGCACCGAAGCCCTCGCGTTCGCGGGGCTGTGGGAAAAGTGGCGCGGCCCGGACGGGCGCACCGTGACCAGCTGCACGATCATCACCACCGATGCCGCCCCCGAGATCCGGCCCATCCACGAGCGCATGCCCGTGATCCTGGACCGTACCGCGCAGCGGCTGTGGCTGGATCCGGAGACGGACCTGGAGACGCTCACCGCCCTGCTGCGCCCGCCCGCGGACGCAGGACTGCAGTCCTATGT
>VEPF01000472.1 GCA_012027055.1 Gemmatimonadota bacterium
CCCGCTTCCATCTCCGCGCGCAGCGCCGGCGCTTCCTCACCGGCCCGCGCGAACCCGGCTGTCATCTCCGCGCGCAGCGCCGTCGTTTCCTCGCCGGCCCGCGCGAACCCCGCTGTCATCTCCGCGCGCTGCGCCGTCGCCTCTTCACCTGCCCGCGCGAACCCGGCTGTCATCTCCGCGCGCAGCGCGGTCGTTTGCCCGTCGGCCCGCGCGAATCCGGCTAACATCTCCGCGCGCAGCGCCGTCGCTTCCTCGCCGGCCCGCGCAAAGCTGGCCGTGATCGCCTCCCGCAGCGACCTCAGCTCGGCCTCGATCTCGTCGTTCTTCATGCGGGAAAGCTAGGAGGCCAGGGGGTGTGCCTCCATAGCGAATTGAGTCGCAGATGCGCCGCGCGCCCGTGGACCTCGAGCAGCGAGCGGATGTACTGCACGAAGCCCAGGAACTCGTTGCTCGACGTCGCCCGGAAGTCGGGGCGGTTGTACGTGATCGACGTGCGGTCTACGTCGCCCTCACCGTTCACCACCGTGACGATCGAGCCTTCTCGAACGGCAAGGTGATGGGGCAGGCATCTCCTGGCGGATCGAGACGCAGCGGCGCCGGGCCGGACCCGCTGCGCCGCCGCCACCACTGGCTCCGCCGCATCGCCGCCGGCTGGACGCGGGCGCCCACGTCTCAGAACTCGAGCCCGAAGGTGTAGGTCTTCTCCAGGTACCCTCGCCGCTTCGCGGCGTCCGCCTCGTACACCGCGTAGAAGTAGACCCGCTCGATCTTCTGGATCCCCGGGAAGTGCAGGGCGAAGTCGTCGATCAGCACCTTGATGGCATTGTCGATCCTGGCCTGGTACGCGCGCTCCTCGAAGAGCGTGGTTTGCATGATCAGCGCCTTCTGGTGCTTGAGGAGCGGAATGCGCGCCCCCAGGTCGCCACTCCAGCCCGCCGGCCCTAGGTCGAAGGCGAACCCGGGCGTGAAGACCCGCTCGATCCAGCCCTTCAGGATGGCCGGGAACCCCACGAAAAACACCGGCGCCATGAAGGCGAGGGCGTCAGCCGCGGCGACCTTCTGCTGCTGTTCGACGACGTCTCGTGGCCGGGGCCGGGCCGCGATCATGCGAACGATCTCGCGGTCATCGCGGTGTCCGAGCCAGCGCTTCGCCACGAAGCGCTGGCTCGGACCGTGCGCGCTGGCGAGTATGCGCTCACGGAAGTGCATGTCGGCCAGGATCTCATCGGGGGTGTCCGGCACGACCCAGCACGGCGCGTCCCGGTCACTGATCACCGGATCGAAGTGGATCGCGTGCAGGTCCACGATCTCGTTGCTGTGGCCCGCGTCCGTGAGCCTGGCGTCGAACCGTTCGAGGACGGCGTGGCAGAAGGAACCGGAGCCATGATGCGCGAATACGGTCAGCACCTTCATGGGAGCCTCCGTATTCTGCTGCGGAAGGGCCGGCACGGCGGTGATCGGAGATCTCGTCGCGGTCGGGACGAGAAAGGGCGGGTCGTTGGAGGCAGTCGCCTGTCACGACCTCCGGCAGTGCGCCCGGGCCGGGCGCCGTCGCGAAGATGCGCCGCTGCGCTGGCGCAAGCAGGTACATGCGGGCGCACCGTGCCGGTCGGTGAATGCAGTCCTCGCGACCGGCGCCTGCGGGCTCAGTTGACGCGCGGATCGAACGGGATGCGCGCCATCGCGGCATAACGCGGGCCCTTGCGCTTCAGGACCGTGCCCCAGAGCGCGCCGGGATCGGCGGAGAAGACGTCGTCCGGCCGCGCCGGCTCGACGATCCAGGAGCCCGCCTCCAGCTCGGCCTCCAGCTGTCCCGGGCCCCAACCGGCGTGTCCGAGGAAGACGCGCGCGCGGCGGATGTTGTCGGCGGCCTCGGCCGGGACGTCGCCTGTGAGGAAGCCGATCCCATCGAACACCGGGACATCCAGCAGTCCGCCCACCGAGACCTGGGCCAGCAACACCGCCTCGGCCGGCGCCACCGGCCCACCTTGGAAGAGCGACTCGCCCGGAGCCACCAGGCCGGCGAGTGCGGGGACGGTCTCCGCTACCGTGGTCTCCAGCGGCCGGTTGAGGATCACGCCCACGGCGCCCTGCTCGTCGTGGGAGCCGATCAGCACCACCGTGTGGCGGAAGTTGGGGTCGAAGAGACCCCCCGATGAGATCAGCAGCTTGCCCTGCAGTTTGTCCATCGCGCCTCCTGCAGCGCCCTCAGCGGCCGGGGCGCGGCGGCGCCCGGAACCGGCGGGACTGCCGCTCGTACCCGTGCGCCAGCTCCAGTACCCGCGCATCCTCGCCAGGGAGCCCCACCACCGAAAGGTTGAGCGCCGGCAACCCGTCCGCGCCGAAGCCGGCCGGCACCGACACCTCCGGCAGCCCCAGCCAGTTGCCATAGCCCAGCGGCGTGCGCGGCTCGGGCCAGCCGTCGGCCACGCGGAACGCGGCATAGGGCATCGTGGGATACACCATGGCCGCCACGCCGGCTGTGCGCATGCTCGCCGTCAGCAAGGCGACGACTTCGCCGCGCGCCCGGGCGAAACACCGCCCTGCCGGGTCCGCCTCCATGGGTTGCTCCAGCAACGGCTCACACTCCTCGTAGCGCTCTGGCAGCACGTCGTAGAAGGCCCGATACGCCGCGTAGCTCCGCCGGATGGCGGCGCGCGGATCGCCGGTGCGGCCCGCGAAGTAGCGCAGCAGCGCGTTGGCAGTCGCCGCCGGAGGACGCGCGTTGGGCGGGGCGCACCCCTGCGCCTGCGCGCTCGCGGTGAATGCGTCGCGGAACGAGGCCAGCGTGACCGCCGGTTCGAACGGCTCCAGCAGCGCGCCGGTCGCACGCAGGTCCGCGAGCGCGCCCTCCCACGCCCGCACCGCATCCGACGTCATCTGCGCCCGGGGCACGTGCGCCTCCACCACGCCGAGCCGCACGCCTGCGAGCGCGTCGTCGGCGAGCGCGGCGAGGCGCGCGGCATCCCAGGCACCGGTAAGCGCGAGCGGGTCGGCAGCATCCGGGCCGGCGAGCACCGCCAGCATGAGCGCCGCGTCCGCGACGTGGCGGGCGAGCGGCCCGTGCGTGTCGAGATACGGCCAGGTCGGGATCACGCCCGTGCGCGGCACCAGCCCGAAGGTCGGCTTCATGCCGACCACGCCGGTGAATTGCGCGGGGATGCGGTTGGAGCCGCCATCATCGGTGCCCAGCGCGGCGAACGCCATGCCGCCCGCCACCGCCACTGCCGAGCCCGCGCTCGACCCGCCCGGCGTGCGCGTGCCGCTGCGGTCGTGCGGGTTCGCCACCTGGCCGGTATGACTGCTTGTGCCGCTGCCGCGATACGCGAAATCGTCTGCCGCGGTCTTCCCGAGGATTACTGCGCCCGCCTGCCGGAGGCGCTCGACCTCCAGCGCATCGCGCCCGACCGGTTCCGGAAAGCGCCTCGCCCAAACCGCGCTCGAGCCCGTGGTCGGCAGGCCGCGCGCGTCGTAGAAGGACTTGGCA
>VEPF01000402.1:0-1363 GCA_012027055.1 Gemmatimonadota bacterium
GCCACACGGACAGCCGCGTGCCGAACCGGTCGGAGATGGTCGGGTCGCCGGTACCGTACAGCGCCAGGTCGCCCTCCAGCACCCCGTTCTCGATCGGCCCGGTCGCCAGCAGGAAGGTGTTGTACCGGAACTGCGGGCCCAGATAGTGGAGCGCGGCCGCGGAGGTGAAGAGCTTCATATTCGACGCCGGCGCCAGCAGCTCGCCTGCGCCGTGCGCGAACAGCGTGTCACCCCGATCCAGCGACACCACCATCACGCCCCACCGGGCCGTGGCCCAACGCGGCCGGGCGACCACACCCTCCAGCTCCTGACGCAGGGCGCCCACCGCCCGCGAGACCGGGACCGGCGCCGGTGCCACGGTCGGCCTGGCCGGTTCGCTGGCAGGGTCGACGAAGCCTTCGGTCGGCGCCAAGGGCGCCTGCGGCAACGCCGCCAGCAGACTCAGCAACAGCAGGGTGGGAAGCGCCCGCATCACACCATCGCATCAGGGTTTGCCGAGGGACCCGACAAGATGCCCGGGCCGGGTGCAGGGGGCAAGAGAAGCCGCCCCGGCCGCGCGCCGGTGCGGCGCGGCCCGGACCTTGCGACAGGCATCGCTCGCGGTTCACTATTCGTGCGACGAAAGCGTGATCATGCACAGCATTGGGCCACGGCGCGCCAACCAGCACATGGGCCGGGAGGCGCGCCTTTTCGTCGGCACGCAAGCGCGTCCATCACCGTCCCGTGCAGGAGTACTGGCCATGAGCGATTCGCTCCGCGTCCTGATTGCCGACGACGAGGCGCTCCACAACCTCGCCCTCACCAGCCAGCTCGAGATGCTGGGCCATCAGGTCGTCGCCACCGCGAGCAACGGCCGCGAAGCCGTCGACCTCGCCCGCGACACCCGTCCGGATATCGCCTACCTCGACATCCGCATGCCCACGCTCAGCGGGCCGGAGGCGGCCAGCGAGATCGCCGCGAACCGGCCCATCCCCATGATCATCCTCTCCGCCTACAGCGATACGCGCACGGTCGAGGAAGCGGTGCGCGCACCGGTCTTCCACTACCTGGTCAAGCCGGTCGATCCCGATGACCTTGCCCCGGCCATCGCGGTTGCCCGCGCGCGCTTCCAGGAATGGCTGGATGCCCGGCAGCAGAAGGAGCTGCTCGAGCTCAAGCTGGAGGAGCGCAAGATCATCGAGCGCGCCAAGGGCCTGCTCATGGACACGCGCAAGCTGTCGGAGAAGGATGCGTACCGGTTCCTGCAGAAGACCAGTCAGGACAAGAACACCCCGATGGTCGAGCTGGCCCGCAAGATCCTGCTGGCCGCACCCCTGCTGCAGAAGGACTGAAGCGCTGCCACCCGGCGGGGGGGGGGGGGGGG
>VEPF01000402.1:1373-3484 GCA_012027055.1 Gemmatimonadota bacterium
GCCCCCCCCCCCCCCCCGCCGGCTTACCGAGCGGATGCCATGCCGAAAGCGGATGCCGAGCACGCAGTGAAGGCCGATGCGGCCGCCGCCCTGGGCGGTGAGCCGGGCACCATCCTGGTGGTCGATGACGAGCCGCTGGCCCGGCAGATGTTCACGGACGTGCTCGAGGCCCAGGGCTTCCGCGTCGTCTCCGTCGCGCGCGGCGAGGAGGCTTTTTCGTTCCTGCACGAGGTCGATCTCGTGCTGCTCGACGCCATGCTCCCGGGCCGCGACGGCTGGGAGATCTGCCGCGAGATCAAGAGCCGGCACGACTCCCTCCTGCCCGTCATCATGGTGACCGCGCGCACCGCCCCGGAAGACGTGGTCCGCACCTTCGCGGTCGGCGCCGACGACTACGTGGCCAAGCCGTTCCACGTCGCGGAGCGGACCGCGCGCATCGAGTCGCGCCTGCGCGTGCATCGCGCCGAGCTCGCCCTCAAGGGCGTGGTCGCGCAGCTGCGCGACCTGGCCGACCAGAACTACGAGCTCTACGAGCGCGCCCGCGCCGATGCCGAAGAGCGTGCCCTGCTGCTGCGCGAGCTCGACCACCGCGTGCGCAACAACCTGTCGGTGATCATGGGCCTGCTCAGCATGGAGCGGAACCGCAAGCCGGCGCGCGCCGCCGATGAAGCCCTGATCAGCCTGGAGGGCCGGCTGCGCTCCTTCCTGCTCGTCCACGAGGCGCTGCGCCGCCAGAACTACCGCGGCGTCTCGGCGCGCGAGCTCTCCGCGCGGCTGGTGCCGCGTCTCCGCACCGCCTGGGACCCGGACCGGCACGTGGAGATCAGCCACGTCGGCGACCTGGGCACGCTCAACGAGCGCCAGGGTTTCGCGCTCGCCCTCATCCTCAACGAGCTCATCACCAACGCGTTCCGCCATGCCTTCCCCGGCGCCCGCTCCGGGACCCTCACCATCCGCATGGCCCAGGCCGACAACCGGTTCACCGTCGAGATCGCCGACGACGGCGTGGGCAGCTGCGCTCCGCCGCGCCTCGGCATGGTCGGCTCCGGTCGCTCCATCGTCACGGCGCTGGTGCGCGATGAGCTCGGCGGGACCTGCACCACGCAGGCCAGCGACAGCGGCACCTCCGTGCTACTCTCCTTCCCGCGCCACCGCTGATCCGCACCCGCGGGCCGCGTGCGCCGCTGCGCGCGTTCGCCGCTCAGTACGCCGCCAGGTAACGCTCGATCTCCCACTCGTGCACCTGCGCGGTGTATTCCTGCCATTCGCGCTCCTTCAGGTTCACGAACTGCTGGAAGACGTGCGTCCCCAGCGCATCCCGCACGAAGGCGCTGCGCTTCAGCAGCGCGATCGCCTCGCCCAGGTCGCGCGGCAGCTCCTGGATCCGGTACCGGCGCCGGTCCCGCACGCTCAGGTTCCAGATGTTCTTGTCGATGGGCTCCGGCGGCTCCGTCTTGCGCCGGATCCCGTCCAGGCCCGCCGCCAGCTGCACCGCGAGCGCCAGGTACGGGTTCGCCGCCGGGTCAGGCGTGCGCAGCTCCAGCCGCGTGCCCCGCCCGCGCTTCGCCGGCACCCGCACCATCGGTGAGCGGTTGTGGTGCGACCAGGCCACGTTCACCGGCGCTTCGTAGCCTGGCACCAGCCGCTTGTAGCTGTTCACCACCGGGTTCGTGATCGCGCAGAACGCCCGCGCGTGCTCCAGCAACCCGCCCAGGTACCAGCGCATCACCCGCGACAGCCGGTCCGGGGCGCCCGCATCGTAGAACGCGTTCTCCCCGTTCCGGAACAGCGACTGATGCGTGTGCAGTCCCGAGCCGTTCGCGCCGAACAGCGGTTTCGGCATGAACGTGGCATGCAGGCCGTGCTGCAGCGCCACGTTCCGGACCACGAACCGGAAAGTGGCCAGGTTGTCCGCCGTCGTGAGCGCATCCGCATACCGGAAATCGATCTCGTGCTGCCCCTGCGCCACCTCGTGGTGCGCGGCCTCCACCTCGAAGCCCATCATCTCCAGCACGTTCACCACGTCCCGCCGCGCCACCTCCCCCAGGTCCACCGGAGTCAGATCGAAATACCCGCCGGCATCGTGCGTGCGCCGCGTCGGCGCCCCATCC
>VEPF01000401.1 GCA_012027055.1 Gemmatimonadota bacterium
GGAGCGGATCCTGGCGCGCCGGCGGGCCGACGAGGCCGGCAGCGGCGGCAGCGAGCGCGCCGCGCGCAACGCACGCGAGCGGCTGGACGCCGCGCGCCGCCGGCTCCGCTACTGGGACATCCCGGACGCCGAGATCGAGCGCATCGAAGCGAGCGGCCAGCCGGTCCGGACCCTCGACCTGCGCGCGCCCGCGGGCGGCGTGGTGGTGGAGAAGCTGGCGGTCGCCGGCGCGCGCATCATGCCGGGCATGAACCTGTACCGGATCGCGGGCCTTTCGCGGGTGTGGGTCGCGGGCGAGGTCGTCGAGAAGGACGTCGCGCTGGTGCACGTCGGCCAGTCCGCCACGGCCAGCCTGGACGCGTACCCGGGCGAGAGCTTCGCGGGCCGGGTCACTTACCTCTACCCCACGCTCGACGCGGACTCCCGCACCGGGCGGGTGCGCGTGGAGATCGCCAACCCCGGGCAGCGCCTGAAGCCGGGCATGTACGCGCGCCTGACCCTGGACGCGTCCTCCCCGCGGGCGGCCCTGCTGGTGCCCCGCACCGCCATCCACTTCACCGGCCAGCGCGCGCTCGCGTTCGTGCGCCACAAAGATGGCACGCTCATGCCGCACGAGGTGACTGCCGGGCTCGCGAGCGGTGACTCCATCGAAGTGCTCGCGGGACTGAGCGAGGGCATGCAGGTGGTGAACTCCGCCAGCTTCCTGATCGACGCGGAGTCCAACCTGGGTACAGCCCTCGCCGCCATGCCAGGCATGAACATGGCGCCGGAGGCCGCGCCCGCGACGGGTCCCGCGCCAACCGGGCACGAGGGGCATACCATGCCGATGCCCGCGCCCGCGCCGGCGCCCGCGCCGACCGGGCACGAGGGGCACACCATGCCGATGCCCGCGCCCGCGCCGGCACCTGCGAAGACCGGGCACGAGGGGCACACCATGCCGACGCCCCAGGCGCCCGCGGATCCGCACGCCGCTCACCGGCGCCAGCAGTAGGGCGGTGCCATGCTGAAGCGAATCATCGACTGGTCGATCGCGAACCGGCTGATCGTGCTGGTGCTCGCGGGGTTCGCCGCGGGGGCCGGCGTGATCGCGGTGCGGCACACGCCGCTCGAGGCGCTGCCCGATCTCTCGGACGTGCAGGTCATCGTGCAGACCGACTACGAGGGGCAGGCGCCGCAGATCGTGGAGGACCAGGTCACGTACCCGATCGCGAGCGAGATGCTGAAGGTGCCGGGCGCGCAGACCGTGCGCGGCTACTCGTTCTTCGGCGTGTCCTTCGTGTACGTGATCTTCCGGGACGGCACGGACCTGTACTGGGCCCGGAGCCGGGTGCTGGAGAACCTGTCCGCGATCCGGGGCAAGCTTCCGGCCGCGGCCCAGGCGGCACTGGGCCCGGACGCGACCGGGCTGGGCTGGGTGTTCCAGTACGCGCTCGAGGACACCACGGGCACGCGCGACCTGGCCGAGCTCCGCGCGCTCCAGGACTGGTACCTCCGCTACCAGCTGACGGCGGTGCCGGGCGTGAGTGAAGTGGCGAGTGTGGGCGGGTTCGAGCGCACGTACGAGGTGACCGTCGATCCGGCGAGGCTGCGGGCATACGGGATCCCGGTCACGGCCGTGATGGCGGCGCTCGCGGCATCGAACCAGGATGCGGGCGCGATGATGCTGGAGCTGAGCGAGCGCGAGTACATGGTGCGCGGGCTCGGCTACCTGACGGGGATCGGGGACATCGAGAACGTGGTGGTGACCGCGCGTGCCGACGGCACGCCGGTGCGCATCGCGGACCTGGCTACCGTGCAGTACGCGCCGGACGTGCGGCGCGGCCTGGCGGACCTGGACGGGCGCGGTGACGTGGTGGGCGGGATCGTGGTCATGCGCTACGGCGAGAACGCGCTCGCCACCATCGAGCGCGTGAAGGAGCGGCTGCGGCAGATCGAGGCCGGCCTGCCGCATGGCGTGGTGATCCACCCGGTGTACGACCGCTCGGACCTGATCCACCGCGCGATCGGCACGCTCCGGGAGAAGCTGCTGGAAGAGTCCATCGTGGTGGCCCTGGTCTCGATCATCTTCCTGTTCCACGCGCGCAGCGCGCTGGTGGCGATCCTCACGCTCCCGGTCGGGATCCTGCTGGCGTTCATCGTCATGCGCGGGCTGGGCCTGGGCGCCGACATCATGAGCCTGGGCGGCATCGCCATCGCCATCGGTGCGATGATCGACGCGGCCATCGTGATGGTCGAGAACCTGCACAAGCACCTGGAGCGCGCCATCGGCGAGAAGCGCCGGCGGCTGCGCCTGGCCGGCCAGCCCGCTCCGGCCGAGGACGCCGTGCTCGACACGCGCGAGCTGACCGTGGCCGAGCGGTGGCAGGTGGTGCAGGAGAGCGCGGGCGAGGTGGGGCCGGCGCTGTTCCTGTCGCTGCTCATCATCACGGTGAGCTTCCTGCCCGTGTTCACGCTGGAAGCGCAGGAGGGCCGGCTCTTCAAGCCGCTGGCCTGGACCAAGACGCTGGCCATGGGCGGCGCGGCCGTGCTCTCGCTCACGCTCGTGCCGGTCACCATGGGCCTGTTCATCCGCGGCCGCATCCGGCCCGAGCACCGCCACCCGGTCTCGCGCCTGCTGATCCGCGCCTACCGGCCGGTGATCCACTTCGTGCTGCGCTACCGCTGGCCGGTGATCGCCGTGGCCGTGGCCACCGTGATCCTGACCTGGGTGCCGTTCCGGCGCATTGGCGGGGAGTTCATGCCGCCGCTCGACGAGGGCACGATCCTCTACATGCCGACCACGCTGCCGGGGATCGGCGTGACCGAGGCGCGGGTGGCGCTGCAGCGGCAGGACAGCATCCTGTACGCCATCCCGGAAGTGGTATCGGTCTTCGGCAAGGCCGGGCGGGCGAACACCGCGACCGACCCGGCGGGCCTGGACATGTTCGAGACCACCATCGTGCTCAAGCCGGAGTCGCAGTGGCGTGCCGGCATGACCATGGAGCGGCTGGTCGAGGAGATGGACTCGCTGGTCCGCTATCCGGGCATGACCAACGCCTGGACCATGCCCATCAAGGGCCGGATCGACATGCTGGCCACCGGCATCAGGACGCCGGTCGGCATCAAGATCTTCGGCAACGACCTCGGCGAGCTGGAGCGGATCGGGCGCGAGGTGGAGCGCGCGGTGCAGATGGTGCCGGGAACGCGCAGCGTGTTCGCGGAGCGCGCCGTGAGCGGCTACTACCTGGACGTGGACATCGACCGCGCCGCCGCCGCCCGCTACGGCATCAACATCGCGGAAGTGCAGGCGGTGCTCGGCTCCGCTGTGGGCGGCATGACCATCACGCAGGCGGTGGCCGGCCGGGAGCGCTACGCGGTGCGGCTGCGCTACCCGCGCGAGCTGCGCGACCAGCCGGAGAAGCTGGCCGAAGTGCTGGTACCGGTGTCCTCGGGCGGCGGGGCAGCTGCAGCGGGGGCGGCCGGCAACTTGAGTGGCATGGCCG
>VEPF01000025.1 GCA_012027055.1 Gemmatimonadota bacterium
CGACGGGTTCACGGAGCGGAGGCCGCGGTACACCTGGAGCGGGCTGGCGGGGAGCGGGAAGGAGAGGCGCTGGCTGAGCACCACCTGGAAGGCGTCGCCGGCGGCGATGTACTCCCGGATCCGCTGCACGTGGCGCTCGAACTCCGGGCGCGTGTAGCTGCTCTCGAACGCCGGATCCGGGGCGCCGCCGTCCAGGGCGAGCGGTGCCGGTCCGGGCGAGGTAGCCAGGTCCCGCAGGGTGGCGTCCAGCCGCTCGCCGGCCGCCTTCCAGGCCTGGCGGAGGGCAACCTCATCGAGCCCGGCAGGGTCTATCGTGGTGATGGCCATGGCCCGGCCGAACACGTTGTCGAAGACCAGCACCACGTCGGTGAAGAGGAACAGCGCCTCGGGCAGGCCGAGCGGGTCGGGAGGCGGGGCGGGCAGGCGCTCGATGCAGCGGACGACGTCGTAGCCCAGGTATCCCACCGCGCCGCCAGTAAAGCGCGGCAGCCCGGGGATCGCGACCGGTTCGCGGGTTCCGAGCCGCGTGGCCAGGTCGGCCAGCGGGTCGGCCACCGGTTGCGGCTCGCTCCAGCCGAGTGCGGCCGTCCAGGTGGACACCCGCCCGCCGGCCAGCAGCTTCCAGGCGGCGCGGGGGCGGGTGCCGAGAATGGTGTAGCGCGCCCACTTCTCGCCGCCCACCAGCGACTCGAGCAGGAAGCCGAACGGCGGCCGGGCCAGGCGGGCGTAGGCGGTCACGGGCGTGTCCGTGTCGGAGAGGAACTCGCGCCAGACGGGCACGGGGGCGCCCTGGGCGCACAGCGCCAGGAATTGCGGGAAGGCTGGGTTGAGCACGTTCCTCTCCTCAAAGGGCCAAGGGCCAAGCGCCAAGATGGGTGTGAGGGCTTCTTGGTGCTTGGCGCCTGGCACTTTATACTTCGCGACTACGCAATCCTGCAATAAGGCCCGCTCATGAAGCAGTCGGAGTTGGAGACGGTCCTGGGCGCGGAGCCGGCCGCGGAGCCGGTTTACCGCCCTCCTTATCTGGCCGCGACCCTCGCGGGCGTGGCGGTTTTCGTGCTCTACGCGCTCACCCTGGCGCGCACCACGGCTTTCTGGGACACCAGCGAGTACATCGCGACCGCGCACATCCTCGGGGTGCCGCACCCGCCGGGCAACCCGACCTTCGTGGTGCTGGCGCGCGCCTGGGAGCTGCTGCTGGCCCCGCTCGGCCTGTCCACGGCGGTGCGCATCAACCTGTTCAGCGCCTTCATGAGCGCGGCCGCGCACGCCTGCTGGTTCCTGCTGGCGGACCGCATCCTGGCGGCGTACTCGCTCGACCGCACGTTCCGCCTGGTGGGCGCGGCCGTGGCCGTGCTGATCAGCGCGACCGCGTTCACGGTCTGGAACCAGTCGAACGTGAACGAGAAGGTCTACTCGGTCTCGTTCTTCACCATCGCGCTGCTCTCGTGGCTGGCGTTCCACTGGCGCGACAACCTGGGCCGGGGCAAGGATGACAACCTGCTGCTGCTGATGTTCTTCATCCTGGCGCTCTCGGTAGGCAACCACCTGATGGCCTTCCTGGCGGCGCCGGCGCTGCTGCTCTTCATCCTGCTCGTGGACCGGCACACGCTCTACAACTGGAAGCTCTATCCGGTGGCCCTGCTGGTGATCGTGCTCGGCCTCTCGATCCACCTCTTCCTGCCCATCCGCGCGCAGCTCAAGCCGGTGATCAACGAGGCGGACCCGCAGTGCGAGTCGCTGGGCGGGGCGGTCACGAGCGTGCTGACGCTGGGGCGCAAGGGCTGCCCGGCGCTCTCCGAGTCACTCTCGCGCACGCAGTACGACAAGCCGTCCATGTTCAGCGACCCGATCTCGGCGGCGCAGTACGTGAGCAAGCCGCGGAGCGGCTCGCTGCTCGTGGCCCAGGTGGCGAACTACATCCAGTACTTCGACTGGCAGTGGGCGAGATCGGTGGCGGGGAACCTCTCGTGGTTCGGCGGCCTGCGGCCGCTCTTCACGCTGCTGTTCGTGCTGCTCGGGGCCGCGGGCGCGTGGACGCACTGGCGCCGGGACAAGAGCAGCTGGGCGTTCTTCGCAGTGCTGTTCGTGACCGTGTCGCTGGGCCTCACGTTCTACCTGAACTTCAAGTACGGCTACACCTACCCGCCCGCCAACGGCCAGAACACGGAGGTCCGCGAGCGGGACTACTTCTTCATGGTGAGCTTCTCGCTCTGGGGGCTGTGGGCCGGGATCGGCCTGATGGCGGCCTGGCAGTGGCTCTCGGACCGGGTCGCGGGCACGGTGACCGCGCTGGCCGAAGCGAAGCACGCGCTCCGACCCTCGCTGCTCACGGCGCCGGTCCTGGCGCTGGCCCTGATCCCGCTGTTCGCCAACTGGTCCTGGGCCTCGCGCGCCAAGGATTACGCGGCCCGCGACTGGGCCTACAACCTGCTCAACAGCGTGGAGCCGTACGGCGTGCTGTTCACGAACGGCGACAACGACACCTTCCCGCTCTGGTACCTCCAGGAGGTGGAGGGCATCCGCCAGGACGTGACGGTGATCGTCATGAGCTACCTGAATACGCCCTGGTACGCCAAGCAGCTCCGCGATCTCTCGACGCCGTGCCCGGCCGGCCGGAGCCCGGCCGATGACCCGACCCGCATCATCTGCCAGCGGCCATACCATGCGGGGGATGGGCCGCCCGAGTATGCCGCGCTCGCCCAGCAGGGGGATTCCGCGGCCGGCCCGGCGGGGCCGCGGCGCGGGGGCGCGCCCACGCGCACCATCCTGCCGCTCACGGACCGGCAGATCGACGAGGTCGCGGGCACGGCGCCGTTCCAGACCGCGGAGTCACAGGTGTTCCGGGCCGGGCGCGGGCCGGGCGGCATCGAGACGGTGGTGCCGGCCGGAACGGTGATCGTGCCGGCGGACATCTTCCTGGCGCAGATCGTCAGCGCGGCGCTGGAGGACCGTCCCATCTACTTCGCGATGACCACGGCGGCGTACGAGAACCTGAAGCTGTACCCGTTCCTGATCCGGCAGGGCGTCGCCTTCAAGCTGCATGATGGTCCGCTCCGGGAGGACACGGTGCGGGGCATCCGGCGCATCCCGTCCGAGTTGCTGCCGCGGCAGCTGGGCTCGCTGATGGGGCCGTTCATGGACGTGCCGCGCACCGAGGAGCTGCTCTCGAAGGTGTTCGTGCACTCGCACGGGTTCCCGGACGAGTGGGGGCACTGGGTGGACTCCGCCACTGACGGGAGCCCCGCCTATTACGCCTACACGCACCTGGGGCTGGCGGCGGTCTACCAGGCCATGGGCGACACCACCCGGTCCCGGATCCACCAGGGGCAGACCGAGCGGTTCCTGCGCCTGGCGAACGTCCGGACGGACGCGGTGGCGGCCGCGAACCGGTGAGGACCGCAGGCTGACGGAAACCGGTCCCCGAGCCCGGGTGAGGCACCACGCCGCGGCTCGGCC
>VEPF01000191.1 GCA_012027055.1 Gemmatimonadota bacterium
GCGCAGGATGACCTGTTCCAGGGCGGTGAGATCGCCCTGCACCCGCCCTTCCACCGTGATCACCCGCCCGTTGATGTTGGCCTTGATCTCGCCCTCCGGTCCCACGGTGATGGCGTGCTGCTTCAGGTTCACGGAGCCCTCCACGCGCCCCTGGATCAGGAGGTCCTCGTCGCCGCTCACCTGGCCGTTGATCGCGATCGAGCGGCCAATCGTGGCCCGTTCCCCGGCGGGCCTGGGCGGTACCACGCGCTCGAACGTCGGCGCCGGCTCCGGCCGCGGCGCGGGCACGGTGTCGGGAGCTTCATCCTTCTTCCACATGCTCTGCCTCGCTCCTTCCATGAGACCTGATCGAGTGGGACCACGCACAGACCGGCGCGCAAGCCGTACGCCACGGCGGTCGCGGAGTTGCCGCCCGTGCGCCCGGTGCCGTGCGAGAGGAACGGCCGGCACGGGGCCGGCCGGGGTTGCGGGATCGGACGCTGGCGCTGGCTGGGCGGGACGACTCCTGTATTGTCGCGGCCGGGTCCGGCGCCGTCAAATGCCGCGCGGCGGCCGGCCCGGCCGCCAGGACTAGGAACCGTAGTGCCGGACGGCCCACTCGGCGGTGGCGCGCGCGCCCGCATCGAGCGGCGTCACCTGCACCTCGCCGAAGCGCTCGCGGAAGCGCCGGTCATCAGTCACGAACGGCTCCTCCCACTGGTAGCTCATCTCGGCCAGCTCGCGCAGGATGGGCACGAACAGCGAAACCGTTCGGAGCAGCGGCATCGGCATGCCCTTCAGGGCCAGCGGCCGACCGAGCGCGGCCGCGAACCGCGCCACCAGGGCGCGCGAGGACTCCGCGGGTGCGGCGGGCAGCACCCACCAGCCCCCCGTCACATCGTCCGGAGCGGTCCCGAGCGCGGCCAGCGCCTCGGCCACATCGGCCGTGAAATGGTAGGTGTGTGGCGTGTCCGGGTTCGGGAGGAACGGCCCGGCCCCTTTCTTCAGCGCGCCCGGCCAGAAGGCATCGCCGAAATTGGTGCCGGTGCCGCCCGGCCCGTAGAAATCCGACGCACGCCCGACCACCACCCGGCAATCGCCCCGCCGGTGCGCATCGAAGTAGCGCGCTGCGACGCGGGCGCGGATCTCGCCCTTCTTCGAAACCGGGGCGACCGGTGAGTCCTCGTCGAGCACCCGGCCGCCCGGCCGTCCCAGCATGTACAGGTTGTCGAGCACCACCAGCCGCGCGCCCGCGCGCCCGGCCCCGGCGATGAGCGCGTCCGCGAGCCGCGGCAGCTCACCCGCCCACGCCTTCGCGGAGTATGCGGGGTTCATGCAGTGGTAGACCGCCGCCGCGCCCGCGCAGGCGGAGGTCGCGAAGGCGGGGTCGCCGGCATCCCCCAGCTGGAGCTCGACCCCGGCGGGCGCGCCGCCCGAGCGACGCACCATGCGGACTTCGTGCCCCCGCTCCACCAGCGCGCGCGCCAGCCGCGGTCCGATCTGCCCGCCCCCGAACACCACGTGCCGTTCTGCGCTCATCGGGTCACCTCCGGCTCATTGCGGTGCGCGCAGCTGCTTCCGCAGCTCCCGCCCGTCGCCGAGCGTGATCGCGAACACCAGCCACTGACCCGGACGTGCGTACGAGTCCGCGCCATCGGCGTAGAGATCCAGCACCGTCCGGCCCTGCATACGGCCGAGCGAGTCCTTGAATGTGGTGGCCAGCAACTGGCCGTTCGCAGCCACCCCCAGCCACCAGTTGCTGTTCCCCGTGCTGTCCGTGCGCCAGAACCCGCTGCCGATGGTCGAGCCGTCCGGGTTCGACTCGAACACGCGGATCCAACGCACTTCCTCGCCGTTGAGATCGACGGTCAGGCGGTAGTGGGAATCGCGCGCGCCGTTCGGCTGCGCGTCGCCGTGCGACACCCGGTCCTCGGTGCGGCCCACCAGCGTGATGTCCACGATGCCGGTTGCCCCGGCCGTGGCAGTTGGCGGAGGCGGAGCAGCGGGCACGGTGGGTGGCGGCATGATGGGCGCGGCAATGGCACCGGGCGAAGAGAACGGATCGCCCACGCGGGCCACGCGCGTCATTTCGCGGCCGTCCAGCAGCTGCACCACCACCACGAACCAGGCGCCGTCCGGGGCCTCTCGGGCGCTTTCTCCGTACAGCTCGAAGGTGACGCGGCCGTCGATGCGGCCGAGTACGGGGATGTAGCTGGGGGCAAGCTGCTGGCCATCGCGGAACACGCCCAGCATCCAGTTGCCGTGCGTCTGATCGGTCGACCAGTGCGTGTTCAAACGGCTGCCGCCCTGGGCATCCGAAGCGACCACGTCGATGCTCCGGAAGGTGTTGCCATTACCGTCCAGCACCAGCCGGAAATGGGCATCGGGCGTGCCGTTCGGGCGGCCCCGGTCCCATTCGGCGATTCGATCCTCGCTCCGATCCACGAAGCCGAACGCGGCGATGGCCGGCGCTCCGGTCGGCGCCGCCGGGAGGGCGCCTACCGCGTCCGGGGGCGGCTCGCCGGCGCGCGTGGTGCGTGTCAGTTCGCGGCCGTCGGAGAGGGTGACGACCACCACGTAGAACGAGCCCGGCGTGACCAGGCTGGCCCGTTCGCCGTAGACGTCGAGCACGGTCCGGCCGGAGAAAGTCCCGAGCGAGACCACGTAAGAGGGGTTCAACTGGACACCCCCGCGGAAGACACCGGCCATCCACCCGCCGCCCGCGCGGTCGGTGCACCAGCGGGTATCGCCGCGCTGCGTGCCGGCTTCATCGGTGCTGAACACGCCGATGCTCTTCACGGCCACCGTGCCGGCATCGAGCACCAGCCGGAAATGGGCATCCGGAGTGCCATTCGGGCTGCCGCGGTCATACTCCGCGACGCGGTCTTCCGTACCGTCCACGTAGCCGAACCCGGTGATCGGATTCGCGCCGGCCGCGCCGCCAGCCGGCGGGGGCGCCGGAGCGGGCGGCGTCGGCTGTGTCGGCGGGGCCGTCGGCACGGTCGCCGGTGGCGTGGGCGGTGGTTGCGTCGGGACCGGGACCGACACGGGCGCGGTCGGCTGTGGCGGCAGCCCGACGCCGCCGACGTCGCCCACCTGGAAGTAGACGCGGGCGCGGATCGCGCCGCGCTGGCGGGTCCAGTCGAAGTGAGCGCGGGCCTCGTAGATGCCAGGCGTCAGGTCGGCCCAGGCCACGGTGCCGGCGCGCAGGCCGTCGGTGCACCACTGCCGCACCCACTGTTCGGGGGGAGCGTCCGGGGGCGCAATGGTGATGCAGTCCTCCGCGTTGCCGGGGAACCCGGCGAACTGGATGTTGACCGCATCATTGGTGGCCGCGTAGCGCGGCTTCGAGGCCTGGAACATCATGTCCGCCGGCACGACCGCCGCCGGCAGCACGGCGCCGGCACCGGACTGCGCGGGTGGCGCCGGAATGGGCGGGGCCGACACGGGCGGGGCCGACACGGGAGCGGCCGCGCCGGC
>VEPF01000417.1 GCA_012027055.1 Gemmatimonadota bacterium
CCGGGCGCGCCGGAGGCACGAGCGCACGCGGCTCGCACGGCGCCCCCTGGACCTTCCGCGACGCCCGTGCGGCGCTCGCCGGTCTGCCGGTCCCGCCGGCGCCCACGGTCGGCGAGCGCGTCGCGATCGTCCTCGAGCACGCCCACATCGCGGTCGCCTTCGAGGCGGACGAACCCCGGGCGGTGCGGGAGTTCCGGAAGCATCTGGGCTGGTACACGAAGCGCTTGCCAGAGAGCAGGGCATTGCGCGAGGAGTTGTTCCGGGTGGACACGCTGGCGGAGGCGGAACTGGTGCTTCGACGTTATCGGGACCGGCACGAACTGGTGGCGGCGTGAACCAGACCCCTCTGAACACGGATGGCGTCCGGGCGCTGCTCGAGTCGGTGGCGGCGGGCGAGGTGAGTGCCACGGTCGCCCTGGAGCGGCTGATGTGGCTGCCGGCGGAAGAGGTCATTGCCGGCGAGGTGCCGTTTGCGCGCGTGGACCACCACCGGCAGCTGCGCCAGGGCATCCCCGAGGTGGTACTGGCGGATGGGAAGACCACCGCCCAGACACTCGAGATCTGCAGTCGGCTGGCGGCCCGTGCGGGCAGTTTTCTGGCCACGCGGGTGCCGCCGGAAGCCGCGACCGCGCTGCGCGACCGCTATCCGGCCGCGGAGGTGAACGAGCTGGCCCGCACCGTCCTGCTGCGTGCGGCAGCGGCGGAAGGAATGTCGCCGGCGCGGCCGGTGGCGGTGCTGAGCGCCGGCACGTCCGACCTGCCGGTGGCCGAGGAAGCAGCCGTCACGGCCGCCGCGTTCGGCGCCCGCATCCAGCGGGTGTATGATGTGGGCGTGGCCGGCCTGCACCGGGTGGCCGCAGCGAGCGCGACGCTCCGGGAGGCCGGCGTGGTCATCGTGGTCGCGGGCATGGAAGGGGCGCTCCCGTCCGTGATCGGCGGGCTGGTTGGCGTGCCGGTGATCGCGGTGCCCACCAGCGTCGGCTACGGAGCGTCCTTCCACGGCCTCGCCGCCCTTCTGGGAATGCTGAACAGCTGCGCCGCAGGCGTGACCGTAGTTAACATCGACAACGGCTTCGGCGCGGCCTGCGCCGCGATCCGGATCCTGCGCGCCGCGGAACCCGCGCCTTGACCCGGGCAGCGGGCGCCCTCGCCGGCGCGTCCGGAGCACTGCTGCTGCTCGCCGCGCTCACGGGTGCGCTCCACTCGCCCCTGTTGTTGCTTGTCCCTCTCCCCCTGCTGCTCCTTGCCATCCGCCTCACCACCGGCCGCGCAGCTGCCGCCGCAGTACTGCTCGCGGTGCTGCTGCTCGTGGCCGCCGAGGGAGTCGTCGGGTCGGTGACCGGCTGGGAGCTCGGAGCTGCCCTCGTTGCCGCCGGAATGTTCGTGCTGGTCGTGACGCTGGCCCGCCGCTGGCTGAAGGAAGGTGTGGCCGCGGATCGGCTGGGGCTCCGGCTGGCAGCGCCGGACATCGGCGGCGAGAGCGCGGAGGCGGCCGAGCTGGCAGGCCAGCTGGCGCTACTGCGCGCCTGGTCCGGCGCCGATGCCGTAGTATTGTGGGAGGCGGCCGCGGGGCGGGCGCGACCAGTGGCCGCCGCCGGGCGAGGGCTCCCCCCTGCATTGCCCCTGGAAGGAGATCCCCTGGGCTGGGTCGCGCGCGAGGGCACGACCCTGCGCCTGGAGCAGACTCCGCGGTGGGCCAGCCCGGGTGCGCGGCTGGTCGCAGCGCGGGTCTCGGACGGAGCCGACGTCGCCTGGCTGCTCACCTGGGAGTACCCTGCTGCGCAGGAGCCCCCCGGGCTCGACGCGCTGGCCGCGTACGCGGCGCCGCTACGCGCCGTGCTGGCCGCCCTCGCCCGGGAACGAGACACGCTGGCCGGACAGCAGCGCCTGGAGGCACTGCTGGTGCTGCTGCGCCGGATCCCGGCGGAGATCGAGCTGGCGGCGTTCGGCCGCGAGCTGCTGCAGGCGGCACTCGCGCTCACGGGCGGCACCGGTGGGTGTGTGGGCACCTGGAACGGCGAACAGGGGCAGGTCTTCGCCCACACCGGAAGCGATGGCGGCCCGGCGGCAGGCGCCTCTTTCGCGCCTCCGCATTCCGAGCTGGCCCTGGCGGTGCGCGCGGCTGCGCCGATCCTGCGGGAGAGCGGCCGCTGGAGGCCGGGCGACACGCAGGTGGCCAACCAGGACGACGAGTGGCGGGCTTGTCCGCGTGTGCTGGCCAGCTTCCCGTTGCTCACGCCCAGCGGGGCAGTGGGGGCCATGGCGCTCTGGTCGACCCGGGCGACCGGCTTCGACGGGCGCGCCCTCGACCTCCTCGGCGCGGTCCTGCCGTACGCGGCGCTGCATCTGGACCACGCCCTGGAGTACGGCCGCCTCCGCGAGCGTGCCGACCGCGATGTGCTCACCGGGCTGCGCAACCGGCGGGCCTTTGATGCCGCGCTGCTCGCCGAGCGCCTCCGGTTCGAGCGCTACGCCCGTCCGCTCGCGGCCCTGCTCCTCGACATCGACCACTTCAAGAGCATCAACGACACCTACGGCCACGAGGCCGGAGACGACGTCCTGCGTACCATCGCACGGGTGCTCGAGTCCGCCATCCGCGACGTCGACATCCCGGCCCGCTACGGCGGCGAGGAGTTCGTCGTGCTCCTGCCCGAGACCGCCGCCCCTGCCGCTGCCGAGGTGGCGGAACGCGTGCGTGCAGCCGTGGAACGGAGCACCTTCGGCGCGGCCGGCCGACCCCTGCAGGTGCGGGGCTCGATCGGGGTAGCCGCGTGCCCCGAGCTGGTGGCCACTCCTCAGGCCCTCCTCGGCAGCGCTGACGCGGCACTGTATGAAGCGAAGCGCGGCGGCCGCAATCAGGTGTGCCTGGCACAGCCCGCCCCACGACTGTAACTCATTGTTCCGCAATTGATTATTGCCTCGCGGCGGAGGCCGGCACCGATTGACGACGGACTCTTTCGCCGTTATCTTGGAATCGCTGGGGCCGAACTGGATTCGACGGGTTTAGTGAGGTCGGAGCTGCGTGCCGAGGTCCCGCACCTCGTTAAAAACGGGAAAACACACAAGTGCCAACCATCAACTGGCGCTGGCTGCGTAACTAAACCTTACGCACCCGTCTCCTGAGTCACCCGCCCGAGGTGGCGCCGTGAGACGTCGACTGAGTCGGGCTGGTCCATCGCCGCCGCCTGGCCGGCACGGATGAGAAACAGCGAGGCTGGTCCGCGAGAGGCCGTCTGCAAGCCGACGAGCGGGCGAGAAACAAAGAAGCGCAGGCTACGCACGTAGAAGCGCCGAAGGAGCTATTCACGGACGCGGGTTCGATTCCCGCCGGCTCCACTTTGGGCCCGCGAGGGCCCGACCGAACGGCGGCGCGAGCAGGATCTGACGATCCCGCCCGCGCCGCCTTTTCATGCGGGCGCCGGGCATTGCCGGCTGGTCGCGGCGGCCGCCAGCTGGTGCCGGAACCGACTCCCGCCCGGCCGACCGGCCGC
>VEPF01000292.1:0-610 GCA_012027055.1 Gemmatimonadota bacterium
ACCACCAGCCGCTCCCCCGCTTCCGTCAACTCGCCCAGCAGCTCTCCGCTGGCCTCGTCCTTCACCACGGTGCCCACCGGCACGCGCAGCGCCAGGTCTTCGCCATCCCGGCCGGTGCGGTCCTTCCCCTGGCCGTGCTGTCCGCGCTCCGCCCGGTAGTGCTGCTGGTAACGGTAGTCCCGCACCGTCGACAGCTGCACGTCGGCCACCAGCAGGACATCCCCGCCCCGGCCCCCGTTGCCACCCGACCGGCCCCCGAAGGCGACGCCCATCTCGCGCCGGAACGCTGCTGCCCCGGAGCCGCCCGTGCCGGCCGCCACGAAGATCACTGCGTAGTCTACGAACATCCGCTCCACCCCCGGTTGCCGCTCCCGCCAGTCGCGTCAGCTGCCGATCGCGAGCCGCGCCCTGCAATTGCTGCTGCCCACCTGCTCACCCCGCGTGTTCGTTACCGGCGCGTCAGACCAGACAGTCAGCTCGCCCAACTCCTCCCCGGTCAGGACACCCAGCCCCTGCAGCACGGCGACGAGCGCGGGTTCGGCGGCGCGCGTGGCTCCATCGTGGACCTTGCGCGCGATCCCCAGCTCGGCCCCCGGCCCTCCGCCTGCGT
>VEPF01000292.1:620-3417 GCA_012027055.1 Gemmatimonadota bacterium
GCCCCTGCGCCGCTCGCATCACCGCGGTGCACAGCCGATCCGTTCCCGCCACCACCCACGGGTGCCGCACCATGGCCTGCACTACGGCAGCCGGACCGGGCTCGCCACGGCGCGCGGCCGCGGCGAATGCGGCGAAGCCCCGCGCCAGCGCGAAGATCGGCACCGCGAACGTCACCACGCCGCAACCGTCTACCGCCAGGCCAATGTCCTCGCGTTCCAGGCCCGTCCACCTCTGTACCTCTCGGAGCATGCGCTGCTGCACCGGGTGCTCCAAGTCCTGATAGCCCGCCAGCGGCCACCCGTGGAAGCGCGCCAGCGCCAGCATGCCGGCATGCTTGCCCGAGCAATTGTTGTGGATTCGGCCGGGTTCCCCACCACGTTCCCGCAGCTGGCGCGCGGCCTCGGCGGACATCGGCCAGTGCGGACCACACGCCAGTCCTTCCTCCCCGACTCCCGCCCGTCGCAGCAACGCCGCGGCCAGCTCGATGTGGCGCGCTTCGGCGTTGTGCGACGCGCAGCACAGCGCCAGCTCCTCTTCGGTGATGCCGAACTGCCCCACCACCCCGTCCTCGACCAGCGGCAGTGCCTGCATCGCCTTGACCGCCGAACGGGCGAACGCGGGGCGATTCGGGTCTCCGGCGTGCGCCCGCAGGCGGCCCTGCGCGTCCACTACGGCCACGCTCACATGATGCAGGGATTCCACGCGGCCGCCGCGCGTCACCTGCACCTGACAGTACCCGATCTTCCGTCCCATAGCATCACTGCACGGTCATGTTCGGGCCATGGCCCGACTCGTCAATAACATGCTCAGAAGCGCCACGGTTGCACCCGGCCGCATGCCGCTGCCGGTCACTCTGCGGACCGCGGCCGGTCTGCGCCTGGCGGATTACCCCCAGGGCGATTCCGCCCAGGATCAGCACCGCGCCGATCAGGGTCTGCGGTCCCGGCACCTCGTGAATCGCGGGCAGCAGCCAGGCGATCAGCGTGGCCCCGATCGGCTCACCGAGCAGGGCCAGGTTCGCCACGTAGGCGCGCAGGTAGCGCAGTGCGTAGTTGACCCCGGTATGTCCGAGCATCATGGGGCCGGCTGCGAGCGCCGCGAAGATGAGCCAGTCGCGGGCCGGGTATCCGGTCAGTGAGACGTGCGGGTGCAGCGCGCCCAGTACCATGAACGAAGCCGCCGCGACGCCGTACACGATGCCGATGTAGAGCCAGAGGTCCAGTTTCTGGCGCAGGCTCCGCCCGATCACGTAGTAGCCCGACACGAACACGGCACCGGCGGTGGCGAGCAGATCGCCGATGAGCGCGGCCCGGCCCTGGCCGAAGTCCCCCCAGCCGATCACCATCCCGCCGGTCACGGCAATGACGATCCCCAGCCATTGCCGGGCCGTGGCGCGTTCGTGCAGGAAGAGCGTGGAGAGCAGTGCCACGAAGATCGGCTGGGTCGAAACCAGCACCACGGAGCTCGACACCGTGGTCAGCGATAGCGACGCGATCCAGCTCCAGAAGTGGGCGGCGAGCAGCAGCCCGGCCGCGACCGCCTGCAGCCACTCGCCTGCCCCCAGGCGCACGCTGCGCCAGGCACCCGGCCGGAATGCCAGCACCAGCGCGATGAAGGCCACCGAGAACGTGAGCCGCCAGGCGGCGATCACCAGCGCCGGCGCGCTGCTGAATCGCACGGCCGGCCCGGCATAGCTCATTGCCGCCACGCCTACCAGCAGCACCAGCCCGGGCGGCAGCGGCGCCCGCGCCGGCCGGGCATCGTCCGCCCGCCTCACGTCCATGCGGCCGCCAGGTTCTCCAGGATCAGTTGCAGCCCGAGCACGGTGAACAGCAGTGCGAATCCCCAGCGCAGCCGCCGCGCGTCCAACCGCTGATTCACGTGTGCCCCCCACCGGACCGTGACCGCGGCCGCAAGCAGTATCGGCACCGCGGCCACCACGTGCACGTAGCCCACCCCACCCGGCGGCATCGCCCCCGCCGCCGGTGTGCCCAGCAGGTACGAGCCGGCGCCGGCGGATGCCGCCACGGCCACGATCGCCAGCGAAGTCGCGGCCACCTTCTCCACGCTGACCCGCATGAACCGGAGCAGCAGGGGGATGGCGACGACTCCGCCTCCAACGCCCAGCAATGCCGACAGCAGGCCCACCAGCGTCCCGGTCAGGGCCGCAGCCGGCAGTGAAACCCGCACCTCGCCCGGTACCGGAGTGCGTTTCCCGAACGCCAGGTTGGCGGCCGTGAAGAGCAGGAACACCCCGAAGCCCACTTTCAGCCATTCCGGCTCCAGCAACGGTGCGATCCGGCTCCCCGCCACGGCCGCCGCCGTCGAGAACAGTGCCACCGGCACGGCCGCTCGCCACACCACCGCGCCGAGCCGGTGATACGTCAGCGTCCCCGTCACGGCCGTGGGCACGATGAGGAACAGACTGGTGGCGTGTGCGATGGCGGGTTGCAGGTCCGCGGCGACGGCCGCTCCGGAGAAAGCCGGGTGGGAATAGAGCGCATAGAGGAAGGGTACGATCAGCACCCCCCCACCGATGCCCACCAGGCCCGATACGAACCCCACCACCAGGCCGAGAATTGCCAGCGCGGCAATCGCTTCCGGATTCACGGGGAGGGATGATAGCCGGGCATAACCGTGTCCGCACCCCGGAGCCGTGCGCGAAATTCCGGCCCCGGCGATCGAGGCCGCGGCGGTTGACGCCCGGTTGACAATGCCTTGACGGCCCCGCCGTAGCCTGCCGCAGCGTGTCACTCCAACAAAGAGAGAGGTCATGGGCAACCACCCGCTGCGCCG
>VEPF01000117.1:0-4245 GCA_012027055.1 Gemmatimonadota bacterium
GCATCGAGCCGCCCGTACGGCAGCGCCTGCAGGACGCCTTCATGGCCAACCAGGTCCGCGTGATGTTCGCGACCACCGCCTTCGGGATGGGCGTGGACAAGCCGGACGTCCGGCTCGTCGTTCACTACACCTTCTCCGCGAGCCTCGAGGGGTACTACCAAGAGGCTGGCCGGGCCGGGCGGGACGGGCAGCCGGCCAGATGCGTGATCCTGCATGCGCCCGACGATGCCCTGCTGCACGAGTTCATGATCGATCAGTCCCAGCCCGATGCCGATATTGTTCGCGCCGTCTGCGCCGCCCTCCTCCGCCTGGCCGGCAGCGATGACCTGGTCCGCGCCGACTTGCGAACGCTGGCCGCGGCGGCCCCAGTCACGGTCAACGAGAAACAAGCCGAGGCTGTGGTGCGCCGCTGCCGCGCCGAAGGGCTGCTCGAGAGCCGCACCGACGCGGGGCCATGGCGCCTGTGCTCCCGGTCGGAACCCCCACCGCTGGATTGGGCGGAGGTGCATGCCGGGCGCCTGCGCGAGCAGCACCGCCTGGCCGCCATGCAGGGCTATGTCGCCGAACGCGGCTGTCGGCGCCGCTATCTGCTCGGCTACTACGGGGAAGCAGCACCGGAGCGGTGCCATGGCTGTGACCGCTGCCTGGGCGCGGCGGGCGCCGTGCTGCCCGGCTGGGCGCCGGCCGGCGATCCGCACTCTGGCTGGCGGGCATGGCTGCGGCGGTTCATGCCCTGCCACCTTTCGAGGACAGGCACTTGTGTCTAGCTTTCAGGGTTACTTCGCCGGGAAGATCCGCTGAGCGCAAGCGGGTTTTCCCGCCGGGACTCATATCGAACGCCATGCATCCCTGGTTCTTACCCGCACAAGAGGAACTGCGCGCTCGCGCTGGCGAATTCGCTCGGACCGGGACCGCGCCCGTCGCGGCCGCGCTCGGTGCCGAGAGCCGGTTCCTCCGGGAGAACGTCCGGCGGCTGGCGGATATGGGCCCGTTCAGGATCGACGTTCCGCAGCAGTACGGCGGGCCTGGACTCGACCGCACCAGCCATTTCCTGGTGATCGAGCAGTTGGCCCGCGCCAATGCCGGTCGTGCCATCGCCACCAGTATCCGCGGCGGCGGCAGGATCTTCACCACCGGCGCTGGCGTCGCTGAGATCTTCGTGGGGACCGCTGGCGCCGATCGCAGCCAGGGCGTGTGGGGCATCGGCAGCTTCATCGTCAGCAGGGAGAGGACGGACCGGGCAGCGGCGGACCGGGCAGGAGTCGGTCGTGCCGCGGCGCCGGAGCCTTTCGCGCCGGGAGTGCGCGCGGGGCGGAAAGAGGCACGGATGCGCTGGCGCGCGTCGCGCCCGCGCGAGTTGTACCTGGACGCCGCGATCGTGCCCGCCGCCAACCGGCCGGGAAAGAAGCGCCGCGGATTCCGCGAATTCACGCCGAACCTGAACGCAGGCCGCAGCGGCACACGCGCAATGTCGCTCGGGCTCGCCCAGGGGACGCACCATCAACCACTGCTCGTCCTCGACGGGTCCGACCGACCGTCTCGCGAGGCCGGGCAGGGGACGCAGTCGACACGGGCGGAGCCGGCGACCGCGATCGCCGCCGCCCGCCACCTGGTCCACCACGCCGCCTGGCTTCGGCCGAACGGGCAGCCGTTCACCAGCCTGGTGGCCATGGCCAGACAGTGCGCCGGCGAGCTGACGCTGCGGGTCACGGCCCGCGCCGTCTCGCCGCTCGGCACCAGAAGCCGCTCCTCGGAGTACCCATTACAGCGGTTGTTCTGCAATGTGGACAGCCGCGCGATCGGTGGGGGTACCAGCGAGGTCCAGAAGACGTCCAGCACGAGAAACCTGAGCCGTGACCCCGACAGGGCTGCCCCTGCCGGGCCGGCGAGCCAATGATTCCGCGCCCGAGCGCCTCCGCCCGGAGGCGGCGTGCCCCCAGGAGCGAGCGCCGGTCCGGCGCCGCTTTGCTGCTGCGCCTTTGCGCAGACGCCCGGAGGCGGCGTGCCCTGACGAGCGAGTGTCGCTCGCGGCGCGGTTCCGAGAAAGACAGTGAAAAGAGAAATCCTGATCTCCGCCACAGCGCAGGAGACCCGGGTGGCCATCCTCGAGGACGACGTCCTGGTCGAGTTGATGGCGGATCGCCCGGACAACGAACGTATCGTCGGCGACATCTATCTGGGCCAGGTCCAGGCGGTGCTCCCCGGCATTGATGCCGCCTTCGTAGACATCGGCACCGATAAAGCCGCCTTCCTCCACGTCTCGGACGTCGCCAAGGACGCCTCCGAGGAGGAGGACGAGGATGAGGAGGAAGACCGCAGCAACAAGCGCTTCCCGCCCATCCAGGAGCTGGTAGAGAAAGGCCAGCGGGTGCTGGTGCAGGCCACCAAGGAGCCGATCGGCACCAAAGGCCCGCGCGTCACCACCCACATCTCGCTGCCCGGCCGCTTCCTGGTCTACATGCCCGGCAGCAAGCACGTGGGTGTGAGCCGGAAGATCGAGGACCGGGAGGAGCGGCAGCGGCTGCGGGCCATCGCCCGGGACGTCGTCCCCGAAGGGGTCGGCGTGATCATCCGCACGGTCGGCGAGGAGCTGACCCGCGAGATCTTCGAGCGGGAGTTCAAGACCCTCCACGACACCTGGAAGAAGATCCAGCGGCGGGCCAAGTCCGCCAAGCCGCCCGCCCTCATTCACGGTGAGGCCAAGCTCACCAGCGGCATCATCCGGGACGTCTTCACGGCCAAGGTGGACAGCCTCACCATCGAGGGCAAGGACGTCTACCACGAGGTCCGCCAGTACCTGATGGGCGTGGATCCCGACCTGATGAGCCGCGTGCACCTGTACGTCGATCCGGTGCCGCTCTTCGACAAGTTCTCCATCGAGGACGCCATCCGGGAGGCTTTCCAGCGGCGCGTCGATCTGCCCTCCGGCGGCTACATCATCATCGAGCCCACCGAGGCCCTGGTCTCGATCGACGTGAACACCGGCCGTTACACCGGCAAGAAGGACCCCGAGAAGACCATCCTGCGAACCAACCTGGACGCCGCCAAGGAGATCGCCCGCCAGCTCCGGCTGCGGGATGTGGGCGGGATCGTGGTGTGCGATTTCATCGACATGGATACGCGCGCCAACAACGAGCGCCTCCTCCAGGAGCTGCGTACCCACCTGGGGCGGGACCGCGCCCGCACCCGCGCGTTCCAGGTCTCCGAGCTGGGCCTGATCCAGATGACCCGGCAGCGCGTTCGGCCGTCGCTGTTCCAGTCCATGACCGAGCCCTGTCAGGCCTGCGGCGGTGCCGGCCGCGTGTTCCGGCCCGAGACCGTGGTCCGCCGGATCGAGCGCGCCATTCGCCGCGTCTCCGTCCAGCAGCGCGAACGCCAGGTCACCATCCGGGTCCACCCGGAAGTCGCGCTCTACGTCCTCGAGCAGGAACCGGATTTCATGCGACGTCTGGAGCGGAACCTCAACGTCGAACTCGACCTCCGCGACGACCCGCTCATGAAACAGGAGGAGTTCCGGCTGCTGGCGGGACCGGCTTCGGTCGATGTGACGACGAAGTACGCGTTGGGGTAGACTGCTGACGCAGTCAGGGCCAAGGGCCAAGCGCCAAGAGGGTGTTCCTTCTCCCTGCTTGGCCCTTGGCTCTTTCCTCCCCCTTCATGCTTCAACCCTTGACGTCCCCCCCTCATCCCGCCATCTTTTCCAGTCTGTATTCTTGCTCCTGTGAAGACTATGTACGCGATCATCAAGAGCGGCGACAAGCAATTCCGGGCACAGCCGGGCATGACCATCCGGGTGCCCTCGCTGGCGGCCGAGCCCGGCGAGCAGGTCACCTTCGGGGACGTGCTCCTGGCCGGCGGCGAGGAGGGCGTTCAGGTCGGTGCGCCCACGCTGGCAGGCGCGAGTGTGACGGGTGAGGTGATCCGGCACGGCCGCGAGAAGAAGGTGATCACCTTCAAGTGGAAGCGGCGGAAGAACTACCGCCTGAAGAAGGGCCATCGCCAGGGCTTCACGGAAGTCCGCATCGGCGAGATCCGGGGCCTGTAGGAGGGCATATGGCGCACAAGAAAGGCGTAGGGTCGAGCCGTAACGGTCGGGACTCCAACCCGCAGTACCTGGGCATCAAGCGGTACGGCGGCGAGGCGGTGCTGGCCGGCAACATCCTGGTCCGGCAGAAGGGCACGAAGTTCCACCCTGGTCGCAACGTGGCCAAGGGCAAGGATGACACCCTGTTCGCGCTGGTGGAT
>VEPF01000117.1:4255-18313 GCA_012027055.1 Gemmatimonadota bacterium
ATCCGGCGGCCTGACGGCTGCCTGCGAAATACCGGCCCCGGGGTGGTGACACGCCCCGGGGCATTTTCATTTCCGGCGGTCCGCCCGGAGCCCCGCGGGGCTGCCCGTGAAGCCCCCGCCGGTCTGCGCCCGGGCGGCGAACAGCGCTGCGATGTCGGTCACCGTCCGGGGCGCAACCGCCGAGAGCACGAGCCCGCCGCTGGCGGTGACCAGGACATCATCCTCGATGCGGATGCCGATGCTGTCCGCCGGCAAGTAGATCCCCGGCTCGATGGTGAGCACCATGCCGGCCGCGAGCGGGGTCGTGCGGCTGCCGACGTCGTGCACGTTGAGCCCGAGCCAGTGGGAGAGCAGGTGCACGAAGTACTGATCGCAGGTACGGGATCCGCACAGTATCCCGGAGCGGGTGGCCAGGTACTCGCGTGACGTCTGCTCCAGTTGTGCGAGTGTGACTCCGGGCCGGACCGCCGCGATCGCGGCCTGATGGGCGCCCAGCACCAGCTCGTAGAGTGCGCGTTGCCGGTCGCTGAATTTGCCGTTCACCGGGAACGTGCGGGTTACGTCTCCAGCGTAGCGCCCGAACTCGGCGCCCACGTCCATCAGCACCAGCTCACCGCCCGTGAACGTGCGTCCGTTGGCGTTGTAGTGCAGCGTGAGCGCGTTCCCGGCGGAGGCCACGATGCTCGGGAAACTCGCGCGCGGCGCACCGCGGGTGGCGTAGCCCGCCAGGATGGCGTTGGCGACGTCCGCCTCGCTGCGTCCCGGGCGGATCACCGCCACCGCATCAACGATGGCGCGCGCGGTGATGTCCGATGCCCTGGTGAGCCGCGCAATCTCGGCCGAGTCCTTGACCAGCCGGAGCGCCGCCAGCGGTCCGGAAAGCTCGCGCACCTCGACGCCGGGCGCGGCCTTCAGTGCCTGCACCAGCGTGTCGGTGAAGGCCGGATTCTGACTGTGCAGGTGCAGCGGGAGCCCTGCCGCGGGCAGCTGGCGGCGAGCGCTCGCTCCGAGCATCGCGACGCAGCGGACGCGGTCGGCGCCGGTGACTTCGGTCACCCGCACCGGGGCGGTGGGGGACGTCGCCGGCTCGGGCAGGAACAGGACCGCACTGTCCACCTGCCCACCCCGCACCACCAGCATCAGCCAGCTGCCGGGCACATCGATGCCGGCCAGGTAGAACAGGTTGCTGTCCCCGCGGTAGCCGCTGTTCTGCGGGTCGGCATTGGGTGCGTCCGCGGCCAGCAGCACCACCCCACTGCCGATGCTCCGGGCCAGCGCGGTCCGCCGGGCGGCGAGCAGGAGTGCCGGGGGCGGGTGGTCGAGCAGGTCGTTCGCGACCCGTTGACAGGCGGAGTCGGCCGGCCCCGGGCCCGCGGGCGAGTCGGAGCACGCGAGTGCACCAAGAAGCAGGGTGAAGACGGTCAGCCGCCCGGCGCTGCTGCCCATGGATGGAGCGGAAGCGGCGCGGCTAGCGCCGATCGAGCGCGCGCAGGGCGCGGGCGATGGCATCAAGCGAGCCCGTGATCTCATCGATAAGCTCGCGGGTGGCCGAAAGCGTCAGGCCTTCGGCGCCCATCTGGGTGCGCAGGCCGCGGATCTTGCGGGCCGCGTGCTCGGCGCGGTTCGCCGCCTCTTCGACCGGCGCCGAGCCGGATTCTTCGCCGAACGGATTCGTGCGCTTCGGCTCGGTGACCGGTTGCTCCCCGAACGGGTTCCTGGGCACGGCTCACCTCCTCCACGATCGACGTCATCCATTGGCGCCGGGTGCCCCCGGCTCCCGCCCGCCCCAAACGTAACGCTTCGCTGATCGTAGCGGAGTCATTGCCGCGGGGTGAAAAGGACTGGTCCGGACCCGGTCGCGACGGCCGCGGCATGCGGCGCGGGCGCGATCTCCGCGCCGGTCGCCCAGCTTGTGCCTCCGCGGGGCGGGGAAGTAGCTTCGGAAAGACGAGATGCCGCGTTGACGGGGCCGCGGGCGCGGGCTCGCGTGCCCCGCGCAGGCGTCCTGTTCTCCCCGACGCGATCCCGTATGTCGCACTACCGAATGGACCGGTCTATGACGCAGCGCACGCGGTACCCTCTCGCCGTCCTCCTGGCGTTGTGCAGCCTGGCGCCGGTACCCGCTTGGGCGCAGGCGCGGGTGCCTGCCGGAGCGGTGTACCGGGTGCCGGTGACCGGGGTGATCGAGCTCGGGCTCGCTCCCTTCGTCGAACGGGCGTTGCGGGAAGCCGCCGCGGCCCAGGCCGCGGCCGTGGTGCTGGACCTGGACACGCCGGGCGGTCGCATCGATGCGGCGGAGCGCATTGTGGACGCCGTCCAGGCATCGGCAATTCCGGTCTACGCGTTCGTCAACAGCCGTGCCTTCTCGGCCGGGGCCCTGGTCTCACTGGCCGCACGCGAGATCTACTACGTTCCGGCCGCCGTGATCGGGGCGGCCACGCCGGTGACCGGAGAAGGTACCAAGGCGCCGGAGAAGATCGTGTCCGCCATGCGCAGCGAGATGCGCGCGCTGGCGGAGGCCCGCGGCCGGGATCCGCGCGTCGCGGAAGCGATGGTCGATGAAGACGTCGCCATCCCCGGCGTGGTCGAGGCCGGCAAGCTGCTCACCCTGACCGGCCAGGAAGCGGTGCGGCTGGGGTACGGGAAGGAAGTGGCCGGCTGGGACGCACTCCTGCAGGCGCTCGATCTGCAGCAGGCGCCGGTAGTCACCATGCACGTCAACTGGGCCGAGCGGCTGGTGCGCTTCTTCACCCATCCCGCGGTGGCGCCGCTGCTGCTCTCGCTCGGTTTCCTCGGCATCATCATCGAGCTGAAAGCGCCCGGGTTCGGCCTGCCCGGCGCACTCGGCGCGATCGCACTCGCGCTCTTCTTCGGTAGCCACTTCCTGCTCGGCCTCGCCGGCCTCGAGGAACTGCTGCTGATCGGCGCGGGCATCATCCTGGTAGGTGTCGAGATGTTCCTGCTGCCCGGGTTCGGCGTCGCCGGCGTCCTCGGCGGCCTCGCCATTGCCGGCGGTTTCTACCTGAGCTTCGTGAGCGACATGGCATCTGGTGCCGACTACGTACAGGCCCTCGGCCTGTTTTCCCTGTCCGTGCTGGTGGTGATCCTGGTCGCCTGGGCGCTGCTGCGACGTCTGCCCCGCAGCCGCCGCTTCTCGGCTTCCGGCATCATGCTCGACCAGTCCACCAGCCGCGAGGCGGGCTACCTCTCCGCCGCCGTCCGTCCCGAGCTGATCGGCACTACCGGCGTGGCCATGACCGATCTCCGGCCGGCCGGCGCCGCCCGGTTCGGCGACGAGCGGCTGGATGTGGTGGCGGACGCCAACTGGATCAACGCCGGCACCCGGGTCCGCATCGTCCGGTCCGAGGGTTACCGACACGTCGTCGAGCCCGTGGAGTAACGACCAACCCAACCCATCCGAAAGCGAGTCCCACATGCAGCAATTCGAGACGCTGCTCCCGCTCATCTTCGCCGCGGTGGTCATCTTTGTACTGCTCATCATCTCGTGGGCAGTCCCGCTCCGGCTCTGGATCGAGGCCGTGTTCGCAGGGGTGCGCGTCGGCATCGGCGACCTGGTCGGCATGCGCCTGCGCAAGGTCAATCCCGCCGCCGTGGTGCGGCCGCTGATCGCGGCCACCAAGGCCGGCATCAACCTCACCACCCGTGAACTGGAAGCGCACTACCTGGCCGGCGGACACGTGGACCGTGTGGTCAAGGCGCTGATCAGCGCCGACAAGGCGAACCTGGGCCTCACCTTCGTGCAGGCGGCCGCCATCGACCTGGCCGGCCGGGACGTGCTCGAGGCCGTCAAGGTATCGGTCAATCCCAAGGTGATCGACACGCCGCGCGTCGCAGCGATGGCCAAGGACGGCATTCAGCTGATCGCCACCGCGCGGGTCACCATCCGCGCCAACATCAACCGCCTGGTCGGCGGCGCGGGTGAGGACACCATTCTGGCGCGCGTCGGCGAGGGGATTGTCTCCACCATCGGGTCGGCAGCGTCGCACAAGGCCGTGCTCGAGAACCCCGACAACATCTCGAAGACAGTGCTCGCGAAAGGCCTGGATGCCGGCACCGCATTCGAGATCCTGTCGATCGACATCGCGGATGTGGATGTCGGCAAGAACATCGGTGCCGAGCTGCAGACCGATCAGGCCGAGGCCGACAAGCGCATCGCGCAGGCGAAGGCCGAGGAGCGCCGGGCGATGGCGGTGGCCGTCGAGCAGGAGATGAAGGCCAAGGTGCAGGCCATGCGCGCGCACGTGGTGCGGGCCGAGGCGCAGGTGCCGCTGGCCATCGCGGAGGCCTTCAAGAGCGGCCACCTCGGGGTCATGGACTACGCGCGCTACGGCAACGTGGTCGCGGACACCAACATGCGGCGCGCCATCGCCGGCGGTGATGCCGAGCCCAAGCCGGAGGGCTGAGTGGAAGGCATCGGGCTTCTCCTGTTCATCCTGATGATCATCGTGTCAGTGATCGAGCAGGCGAACAAAGCGAAGCAGAAACCCGGGCAGCGGCCGCCGTCGCGCGTGCCGCCCGGCCGCCGTCCAGGCGCGGAGCTGCCGCCCGCGCGTCCGGGTAGCTCCGCGCCGGGTTCGCCGCGGAGCGAGTCGGGGCCCGTGACGATGTCGGGGCAACAGGCAGAATCGGAACGTTCCGCCGCGGACATGGTGGCCGAGGATTTCTGGCGCGAGCTCACGGGTCTGCCACCGCGGCCCCGCCCGGGGCCGCAACCGGCCCCGTCGTCCCAAATGCCCGCGGAGGCGAGCAGCTGGGACGAGCAGGCCGTGAGCCAGGTGGAAGCCCCGCCGCCGGAAACCGCACCGCGCCGCGTATCGAAGTCGTGGGAGTATCGGCGGCCAGAGACGGTGCACGAGCCACCCGTCGTGGTCAGCCTGGAAGAGCCCGTGCAGCCCGCGGCCGTCCGCCGCGCGGAATTCCAGCGGAAGCTCGCCGCGCAAGCGGCGGAACCCGCGCCCGTTGCTGCATCGTCCGTGGCCGCAGCACCGCTCACAGGTGCCACGGCAGCACCACTCCGCCAACGGCTACGGCAGGGCCAGGGCCTGCGCGAAAGCGTCATCATGGCCGAGGTGTTCGGCCGCCCTCGCGGGCTGGAGGAGTACTCGCCCGACCGTTAGATTCACAGGCCTTCGAGCACTCGCCAGAGTGGCGGAATGGCAGACGCAGGCGACTCAAAATCGCCCGAGGGCAACCTCTTGCGGGTTCGACTCCCGCCTCTGGCATTTGAAAGACAACAACTTGCTAGAAAGGCGGGGACTCCGAGGTTCCCGCCTTTCTCTGTTCCGTAACCTCGTGAGCCGGTTACAAGCGTGGCTGCACGCGGGGATTCTGCGCGTGAGCTCGCGACACAGTCTCGCTGAGTCCACCGCACCACTATGGTTGATATACTCCACGGATCGGTAATACGTAATGCGCGGGGGGCCTAGCTGCGCCCTTTTTCGAAGCGCGTCAGTAGCCGTGCGGTGGATGCGTCGACTGCCTGCGGAGGGCGATTGGTGATGCGCGCGTTTCGCTGCCTGTACTCGGGATTCATCCTGCTGGTGGCCTGTGATGCGCCTTCGGCAGCGCCCCGTTCTGTGCCCGACCCCGGGACAGCCTCTGAGACCGCGGTTGCCGAAGCCCCATCCGGACCGGCGCCGGAACCACCTGGCCGCGGCTTCCGCATGGACGGGCACCAGATCGTTGCGGACACGTTCGAGGTACGTCCCGATCTTCGCGACGGCCAGCTCACGCTCCAGCTCGTCACGGATCTCGGGGATGCCACGGAAGTGTTCGTGAGCGTGGGACGCGCCTACCGGGAGCGTGGCAGTACCGAGGATTACCTGATCGAGTACTTCAACCAGGCCGGCACCGTGGGCAGCTGGCGGGCCAGCAGGACCATCGATCTTACCGCGACCGACTTTCCGGCAGAAGTCGACAAGCTACGCCGGACTATGGCGCTGCAGGGAGACACCTTCACGGTGGCTTCGGTTTCCGACGATCTCAAGATCGACTTCGCCGTGTACCCCGGTCAGGGCGCGCCCTTCGACAGCGCCAACGCCAACCTCACTGGCGTCGCAGTATCGAACAGCTGGGGAAGTCGCATCATCGAGAAACACATCCTGGTGCGCTACCCGCTTCGAAAGTCCCTCTCTCGCCAACCGGTCGAGTAGCTGGAACTCATGCCGGGCGCCTGCGCCGGGTTCATGGAGCGCAATGCGCCGGTGACGTCGGCGCGCGCGGGGCGGCATCCCGGAAACATGATCGATTTGCCGAGAGACTGAAGGAAATGCGGGCCTGGCAATTGCACCGCGTCGGCAACCGAGACCCCGACATTGAACCCGGCACTATGGGAAGGTGACCGCTACCGCCGGGCCACACCTGCGCGAAGCCGCTATCCCATACCCATTTGCAGGCGGCGGTGATATCTTCGGCTCCAACCGCCAGAGGGCTCGGTGGTGCCCGCCAGGGCCGCTCGATCCCACTTCTGGCACTCTTTCCGCAGAGCCTGGTTTCGTGTGCGCGGCCATCCTGGCCCTGCGCGGAACGCCTGGGGGCAGATGATTCGGTACCGGATTTCGAGTCGTCTTCGCAGAAATGCGGTGCTGCCGCTGCTCGCGCTCGGCTGCCTGTCGGCGGCCGCGTGCGATCGGGAGCTGCTCGATCCCGCCCTGCGGGATGGGGACGAGGCGGCGCTGCTGCGCGCGGCCGGACTGGGCCGACCGGAGAGCCGCTATACCCTGCCGGGCATGGTGCTCGAAGCCAGGCGCGAGCTCGATCGGACCGACGGGGTTCCCACCGCTCGGCAGCTGCTCGAGGTCATTGGCCAGGAACAGGCCGCGGCGCTGGCAGCCGCGCAGGCGGGTGATGCTGCAGCCGCGGCCGCGGCGCAGGAAGCGCTCCGCCAGGCCGAGCTGGCCATGGTCGTGGAAGTGCTGGGCGAGTCGGGCGCGGCAGCGGCGAGAGCCAGGCGCTCGACTCGGCCGCAGTCCGGCACCGGGACATCGCTCCGCTCCGCGCCGGGCAGGCCGACATCGGGTCGGCTCTCGAGGCGGCGCGTGCCCGCCTCGTGCAGGGAGAGACCGTCGCGGCCATCGACCTGAGCACCCGTGCGGCCGAACAGCTGGTCGCACTGCGCCGGGGGATCCTGGACCTGGATCGGGTTCGGGCCTTGCCGGAACTGTTCGCCCGGGCGGAACTGGTGCTGGCCAGCGCCGATGGCGATCTCCCTGCGGGCGCCGCTCTGCTCCGCGAGCATGCGGTGCTCAAGGAAGCGGCCGACGCAGCGGTCGCGGGCGGCGACCGGGCGCGCGCTCACGCCGCGCTCACCGCGGTTCGGGAATCCGAGCTGCGCATCACGCTCGAGGCCCTGGGACCCGGCACGGCCGCCAGCATAGTGGCTGATGTCGGCCGGGCCATAGGGGACCTGAAGGGCAGCGCCCCAGCCGCGGAGCCGCGCCTCAGGCGCATGCTCAAGGCCGCCTCGGATCTTCACTACCGGGCCAGCTCGGCCCTCCGGGCCGGCGATGGGATCGCCGCGCTCGACCTGGCCAGCTATGCCGCCGGACTTGTCAACGCGTTCCGGCTCGCCACCGCCCGCTTCTGACCCGTTCCCGATAGACGTCCACTCAACGCGAAGGCACCGTGTCCGGCGGTGTCCGCCGCCCCACGTCGATAGCCGCCGGCCGGGGTCGTGGCGGCGTGTCCAGCGGCGCCGGCCGCACCGCGGCGGCACGCGGGCTGGTGGGCCGCTCGCGCAACATGGTCTCCAATTGCACGGCCCGCTGCAGATGGGCGCTGATGGTCGGGCGCACGGCCTTCGCGTACCGGGCGAGCAACTCCTGGCGCGGGCCCCTCAGGACGGCGCTGTCCAGCGCCCCCAGGAAGAGCGTGTTCAGTTTCGATTCCTGCTGCAGCGCCGTCAGGTCGGCCGCACCGTAGGCCTGCTGCCCCAGCACCAGCTGGGCATCCTGCGCGGCTGCCCGCATGCGTTCTCCGGTCGGGTGTGGCTCCGGCGCGAGCTGCAGGCTGTCGGCGATCAGCCTGAGCTCCTCCTGCAGCGCCACGTGGTCCGCGCGCACCACGTTGAGGTAGCGCCTCACCTCGGGCGCGGCGACGGTCGCAGGGATGTTCCCCGCCACTTCCGCACCGGCGCCGCTCATGGCCATCAGTACATCCAGCGCCTGGTTGTCGGAGAGCTGTGGCTCCTCGGGAGCAGCCGCGGCACTGTCCGCTCCGGGCCGGTCGGCCGCCTCCTTGCCACCCCGTCCACACGCTCCGGCCAGCACCAGGCCCAGCAGTATCGCGATCCCGTTGTTGCGTGCCGCCATCTCCGGCCCTCCGCTCGGGGAATTGCAGCCAATCGACCGGTCGGCGGGCCACCCGGCAAGGGGCGTGCGACGTCGCCCATCCGCCGTCCCGCGTGCCACCGGGATCGGGCGGACGGAAAGCCCGACCGACCCTCCTCGGGCGCGGCTCTGCGCGCCCTTGCCCGCACCTCCGGAATTCCGCTATACTCGGCCCCCAGGCCGCGTTGCGCCCGCAACTCGTACGGGGGCTGGCGTCCCGATCGCATGACGGGGGCCGGCCCCTTGGCTTGAGTCCGGATCACGGATGCCCGAAGAAATCGCTCGTAACCTGTGAGGACCATGGCCGAGCCGACCATCACCGCTGCCCGGATTGCCGCGGACCAGCTCGCGACGCCGCTGCTGGTGCTGCCCGGCTTCGAAGGCGAAGGCGAGCCCACGGGCTTCGTCGCCGCGATCGATGCCCGCTGCGGGGGCGCGCTCGGCCGGGTGGTGCAGAGCGGTGACTTCGGAGGCCGCCCGGAGGAAGCGCTGGTGCTCTACCCGGCGGACCCGCGGGAGGGCATCCAGCGCGTCCTGCTGGTAGGCGCGGGCAAACGCGCGGAGTACAACGTCACCCGCCTGCGTCGCGCGGTCGGCACGGCCGTGCGCGTGGCCGAGCGCATGGGCATCGCCGAGTTGGACATCTCGCTCGGACCGCTCCCACGCGCCAGCGAGGCGGAGGATGCCTTTGAGGCAGGCGTCGCGGCCACGGAGGCCGCGCTGCTGGCCGCCTGGGACTTCCGCGAGCTCAAGAGCACCGCAGCGGACGCACCGCGGGCCACGCTCACGCGCGTCGGCCTGCTCGCGCCCGAGGACCGCGAGGCCGGTGAGTTCCAGCGCGCGGTCGCACACGGTAGCATCACGGCCCGCGCCGCGAACCTCGCGCGGGAGTTGCAGACCCGGCCGGGCAACCAGGTCACGCCTGCATATCTCGGTGAGCGCGCGGCGGAAATGGGCCGCGAGCTGGGCCTCGAGGTGACCGTGCTGGATCGGGCTGCCATCGAGCGCGAAGGCATGAAGGCGTTGCTGGCCGTGGCCAGCGGCTCGGCCCAGGAGCCGCGCTTCATCGTCATCGAGTACCACGGTGGAACCGTCGGCGCCGCGCCGGTGGTACTGGTGGGGAAAGGAGTCACCTTCGACTCCGGTGGCATCTCCATCAAACCGGCCGAGCGTATGGAAGACATGAAGTACGACATGTCCGGCGCAGCGGCAGTGCTGGGCGCCCTGCGCGGCATTGCCGAGCTGCGCCTGCCCATCAACGTGGTGGGCGTGGTGCCGGCGGCCGAGAACCTGCCGTCGGGCACTGCCTACAAGCCGGGTGACGTGATCGGTTCTCACCTCGGCAAGCACATCGAGATCGTCAACACCGACGCCGAAGGCCGGCTCATCCTGGCCGATGCGCTCTCCTACGTGCGCCGCTACCACCCGGCCGCCGTGGTGAATGCCGCCACGCTGACGGGCGCCTGCGTGATCGCGCTCGGCCACCACGCCATTGGCCTGATGGGCAATGACACCGGCCTGATGGAAGAGGTGCAGTCCGCCGGCGCGCGGGTTGGCGAACGCTGCTGGCCCATGCCGCTCTGGGATGAGTACCGGCCCCAGCTCGACAGCAACGTCGCCGATCTCAAGAACGCGGGCGGCCGTCCGGCCGGCGCCATCACGGCCGGGTGGTTCCTCAAGGAGTTCGTGGACTATCCCTGGGTGCACCTCGACATCGCGGGCACCGCCTACACCGATGAAGCCGCGCCCTACCTGCGCAAAGGCGCCACCGGCGTGCCCACGCGTCTCTTCATCGAGTGGGTGAGGGCACGCGCCGAGGCATGAAACTCCTGCTCCGTCTCGCCCTGTCCCTGCTCCTCGTGCCGCTGTTCGCGGGCACCGCGGCGGGGCAGGAGCCACCCCGCCGTCCGGTGCGCGACACCCTCGCCCAGCGGGATACGCTCGCGCAGCCCGACACGGTCGCCGTCGATACCGCCGGGGCCGTTCCCGACTCGCTGCAGCAGGCGGCTGACACCACGCCGCCCCCCCGCTTCAGCGCCATCATGGGGGATCCCGCCCCGCCGGTGGCCGCGACCGGGTTCTACTGGGACCGGGATGCCCTGTTGCGGGAAGCCGCCCTCACCCTGGGTGATCTGCTCGAGCACCTCCCCGGCATGACGGTGCTCCGGGCCGGGCTCTTCCAGCAGCCGGAAGCGTCCACCGCCTTCGGTCTCACGCGCGGCCGGATCGAAGTGGTACTGGACGGCTTCGTGCTCGACCCGCTCACCACCTCCACGCTCGACCTGGCCACGATCGAGCTGGCGCAGCTCTCCGAGCTGCGCGTGGAGCGGCGCCTGGATCTGATCCGCATCCACCTCACCACCGTCGAGGCGCTGCACGGCGTACCCTATTCGCGTATCGAAGCCGGCACCGGCGAGCCCAGCGGCAGCGTGCTGCGCGGCATCTTCACCGCGCCCCGCTTCCTGCTCGGCCCGTTCGCCTTCGCGATCGACCGCGTGGATGGCACCGGCCGCGATGGCGCCGAGCCCGCCGACGCCTTCGGTGGCTGGGCCAAATGGGGGTGGTTCCCAACTCCGGACCGCGCCATTCAGGTCGAGTATCAGCAGAGCCGGCTGCGCCGGAAGGCCGGTGTGCCCTGGGTCGGGGAGCAGTCCCGCAGCGACCTGGTGGTGCGCGCGCGCAATCGCCTCTTCGAAGGCGTGTCCGCGGAGCTGTTCGCCGGACGAAGCAGCCTAGGTCAGCCGGCCGCCGACAGCCTCGGTGCCGATTCGGCCGTGAGCCTGCAGCGCTCCGTCTGGCAGTACGGCGGGCGCGCCACTCTGCGCCGGGGGTTCGCGTGGCTCGATGCCGACCTGCGCTTCCGGGACTCGCCCGCCTTGCCTCGGCGGCAGCTCGACGTGGGCGCCGGCCTCGAGTTCGGCCCCCTCGTGCACCTCGCCGGCAATGTCACGTCCGCCGCCTGGCGCACCGGCGCCAGCGCCCTCGCCTACGACGCGCGCGCCCAGATCGGTCCGGTCGCCGGCTTATCCGCTTTCGTGGAGTACGCCGATGGCGAGCGCGGCGCTCCCATCTGGGCGGACTCCGCCGGCCACAGCACCCTCGAATCGCATGTGCTGGAGACCCGCTCCGGCATGCGCGCGGGCCTGAGCGTCCAGCGGTTCGGGATCGAGGCGACCGGCGCCCTCGTCAGGACGGAGGCGGATTCGGCCGCGCCGTTCGGGCTCCCCTTCGACAGCGCCTACGGCCGCAGCTGGAACTCCAGCCCGGCGCAGGGCATCGAGGTTTTCGGGCGCGTGCCGCTCTGGCCGCGCGGCCTCAGCATCACCGGCAATTTCAACTACTGGGACAAGATCGGGCTGCTGCTCTATCTGCCCAGCCGCAGCTGGCGCCTCGCCCTCGAGCTGCACTCGCTGCCACTGCCCAGCAAGAACCTGGAGATTCTCGGCCGCCTCGAGCACCAGCGCCGGGAGGTCATGCTCGAGCGTAACCCGGAATCGATCGGGGTGCAGGACCCGACCGATCCCGCCGACCCCTACTCGCAGATGCCGATCCGCAACCTGCTCAACGGCTACCTCCAGATCCGGGTGATCGACGTGCGGGCCTTCATCCACTACTACGATCTGCTCGGAGAAGGCCGGAAGGACCTCCCGAATCGGGAGGCAGTGCGGGGCCCCCGCATCCTCTACGGCGTCAAGTGGCAGTTGTTCAACTGACTGCAGAGCCAAGGGCCAAGGGCCAAGCGCCAAGAAGTGATGAGTCGTGGCGCTTGGTGCTTGGCCCTTGGCCCTTTTCTCTCTCCTTGGACCTTCACCCTTCACCTTGTAGCTTCAAGACATGATCCGCAGCATGACGGGCTACGGCGAGGCGGAGCTCGACACGCCTCTGGGCCGACTCCGCGCCGAGGTAAGGTCCGTCAACCACCGCTATTTCAGCGCCAACCTGCGCCTCGCTCGGCGACTCGAGCGCTACGAGCCCCTGGTTCGGGAGTGGCTGCGGGGCGTGCTGCCGCGCGGAGCGGTGAGCTTCACCCTGCGCCTGGAGATGCCCGGCGTCGAAACCGGCGCGCCCGGTCCTGCACTCCAGGTCGACGCGGCCCGCGCGGCCCGCTATCTCGCGGCGCTCAGGGCCCTGCAGCAGGAACTGCAGCTCCCCGGGGAGATCGACATCGCCCTCCTGAGCCGTTTCGGCGACCTGATCTCGCCCGTGGACGAGGAGGGCGCCGCCCCGGTGCCTGCGGAGCTGGTGGAACGAGTGACCCTGGCCGCTGCGCGCTCTGCCGTGGCCATGCGGAGCCAGGAAGGCCAGCGGCTGGCAACGGACCTCGACGGCCGTCTGCGGGCCATCGAGGCCGCGCTCGATCGGATCGTCGAGCGGGCTCCGGCCCGCCTGGTCGTCGAGCGGGACCGCATCCGCCGCGTGGTCTCCGAGCTGCTGGCGGGCATACCGCTGGACGAGGACCGCGTCACGCGCGAAGTGGCGTTCCTCGCCGAGCGCTGGGACGTGAGCGAAGAACTGGTGCGGCTCCGCTCCCATATCGAGCTGTTCCGCGTCACCATGCAGTCCGCGACCGAAGAGCCGGTCGGCAAGCGGCTCAGCTTCCTGAGCCAGGAGATGAATCGCGAGGCGAACACCATCGGGTCCAAGGCCAATGACGCGCTCATCGAGCACCAGGTGATCGCGATCAAGGACGAGGTCGAACGCCTGCGCGAGCAGATCGAAAACGTCGAGTGACCCACGCCCGCGCATTCCCCATCGTGATCGCCGCCCCGAGCGGGGCAGGGAAAACGTCCCTGGCCCAGGAACTGGTGCGGCGGCACGACGACGTCGTCTTCTCGATTTCCGCCACTACCCGGGCACCCCGGCTGGGTGAACGCGACGGGATTGATTACTTTTTCATCGACGAGACCGAGTTCACGCGCCTGATCGAAGCCGATGAGCTGGTCGAATGGGCGACGGTACACGGGTGCCGCTACGGGACCCTGCGGCGGGAAGTGGCCGCCGCCTTCGCCCTCGGTCGGACCGTGGTGCTGGACATCGATGTGCAGGGAGCGCGCCAGGTGCGGCAGCGCATGCCGGAAGCCGTCCTGGCGTTCGTCTTGCCGCCGTCCGGCGCGGAGCTGATCCGGCGCCTGGAGGGCCGCGCCACCGAGAGCGCAGCGCAGCGCGCGTCGCGGCTGGCCGCGGCGGCCGGGGAGCTGAGCGCCCTCGAGGAATTCGATTATGTGGTGGTGAACGACGACTTCGATGCCGCCGTCGCCGCCCTGGAAGCGATCATCACCGCCGAGTCCTGCCGCGTTGCGCGGCATGCCGGGCTGCGCCAGACGGCAGCCGAGCTGGCGGCGGAACTGCGGCAACTCATTCAAAGGAGCCGGTAATGCGGGTGTTCACCCCTGCGGAAGTGGCAGCAAGGTCGGGCAGCAAGTACCTCGGTGTGCTGGTGGCTGCGCGCTATGGCCGCGAGCTCAATGCGCTCCCCCGGGAGGCCGTGCCGGCAGGCCTGGAGAAGAAGCTCACCACCCGCTCGCTGGAGGCACTGGCCGCCAACGAGATCGAGTTCAACCTGGTGAAGCATCGGCGCAGCGGCGCCTGACGTGGCCGGCGCCGCCGGCCGTTTCCGCGTTGCGGCGGGAACCGGTACGGGCGGGCGTCGCCTGCGGGGCGCGCGACTCCGTCGGCCTGGCCGCCGCCCATGACTGCCCCGCGCGCGCAG